>JAXDJP010000113.1:0-3400 GCA_034665645.1 Actinomycetota bacterium
CTCGTGCCCGGAGTCGTCCGTACCTCGGTGCTCGCCGGCGCGTCGGCCATCGCTGGTCTCCCCTCGCTCGAGCCTCCCTTCCCCGGAGGCTTCCTCAGGGATTGTGCAGGCAGGACCGAGCCCGCGCAAGTACGACAGGCACGACTCTTGTTAGTGGTGCAGGCACCAGCGCCAATGAGAGCTACAAAGCGTTGGTGGACCCGACCGGGATCGAACCGGTTGCCTTCGCCATGCCATGGCGACGCTCTACCAAGTGAGCTACGGGCCCAGAGGGCTCAGTTTATGCGGTCAAGACGCGCTGCCGACCCTTACCTGTCGCAGCCTTTATCTAGGGTCAAGTGATGACCCCTTCAGAGATCGGCGAGCGTACGGAAGCCGCCGTCCTTGCGGCCCTCGCCGCCGCTGGCAAGCACCTCCTTCTCCCCTTCGGAGGTCACCACAGGTACGACCTTGCCTACGAGGACTCCACGGGACGTCTCGTAAAGGTGCAGTGCAAGTCGGCGCGGGAAGTGAAGGGAGCGTTGATCTTCAAGACCTGCAGCTATGTCCACGGGAGCCCGCGCGACTACCGCGACGAGGTCGACATCTTCGGTCTCTATTGCCACAGCCGGCGTGAGGTCTACTTCGTACCGGTCGAGGACGTTCCGCGGAGGGGGGCCCACCTTCGCCTGGACCCGGCCCGAAACGGGCAGTCGGCCGGCATACGGATGGCATCTACCTACCTCTTTCGAGAGGGTCACCTACCCGACTCGCTGCGCGACTCCAGTTAAGCGCTCGGGCCGCCGCCCACTCGTACTTATCCACGTTGAGCACCTACACGGTGCAGAAACTGGAGAAGTTGGGGCTACTCGGGGGGGCTGGGGGTCGGGCGAGGCTGATCCCCACTTTGGCCGCCGCCTTCACCTTGGCCTCCGCCACCGCCGCCGCGGCGGCGACGTCGGGACCTCTTCCTCTTGCGGGGCGCGCCCTCTGCCTGCGGCGCCGCTCCGTCGGCGCGTTCGCGGGCCAGTCTCGGGGGGGCCGGTGCTTTCTCGCGTCGTGGGGCTCCGTCGGCCGGGGGCGGAGGAGGTGCCTGGCGGCGCTGACTGCGTCGTTCGCCACCGTTGCTCGGTCGATCGGGGCGCGCTTCTCGCTCCTCCGCGATCTTGATGGTGATCCGGTACTCCTGCGGGTACTGGGGCACGCCCCACTGAGATTGCAGCTCCCCGATCAACTCCTCGAGGTTCTGGCCGTCGGGCGGTGCGGTGAGAGTTTCGGGGCGCTGCTTGGGGAGTGCCCTTACGAGATCCTCGGAAGACTTGGGTGACGAGACCCGGCCGCCCCCGCTGCGGCCCCGACCACGCCTACGAGAGCGCGACCGAGAGCGGCGCGCACCCTCGGGCCCCGCGCTCTCACTTGACTGTCGACTCTCAGCGGCCCGGGGCTGTCCCCCACCCTGGCCCCCTTCACCGGAACCGGAACGACGTCTACGTCGCCTCCGCCGTGGCTGGCTCATCCTGATCCTCCCAACCGTCCTCGAAGGGGATCCGTGGAGCGTCGGACCACAGCCGCTCGAGGTCGTAGTACTCGCGATCTTCTTTCTGGAACGCATGGACGACGAAGTCCACGTAATCGAGCAGCACCCAATGGCCCTCTCGTTCGCCCTCTCGCCGGAAGGGTTTGCGCCCATGGGATTCGAGCAAACGCTTTTGAACCTCGTCCGCGATCGTCCTGACCTGCCGGTCCGTGTTCCCGCTGCAGATTAGGAAGTAGTCGGTGATCACCAGCTGCTGAGATACGTCGAGGATGACGATCTGCTCGGCTTTCTTGTCGGAGGCCGCCTCGGCCGCCTCGAGCACCAGAGCGACATCCTTCGCCTCGCTGCGTGTAGCTATTGAGCTCGCTGGAAGTCCTTTCCTACGACGATCGTTATGTCAACGATACCCTGGTCCTGCGTCGAAACCTGCACCACTCCGGTCCCCAAGAGGTCCCTCGTCCTCTCCGCCAGGGCCAGACTTTCGGGCGTTGAGTCGTAAACGATAACGAGCGTCCTCTTGTAATTGAGGCGAGGAGCGTTGCCCGAGAGGATCACGTTGTAACCCTCGTGGACCAGGAGTGCGGCCACGTCGGCGCCGATCCCCGGAGCGTCGTCCCGCCCGTTCAGGATCTGGACCTTCACGACGTTTCGCGGCTGGTCGTCCTTTCCGATGAAATCGCGTACGAAGGACTTCACTTCGTCCTCGTTCGTCACGTAGAGCCCGTTGTCCGAGACCTCCAGCGGCGTGACCGGGAGGGGTACGAGCGACCGGTCCTCGTTCGAAAGCCGGGTGAGCGAGCCGAGCAGAGCGATGTGATCGCTCGTGGCCTCTTCGGTTTCGCCCATGACGGCGCCGGCCCCCTGAAGCGCGTTGGAAAGGTTGCCGGGGTACTCGGAGAAGGAATCGAAGAGCGCGTCCCAGAATGCGAGGTGCCGGGCGCCCAGCTCTATGTCATCGCCATCGAGTCCGACCGTATAGAGGAGGCTGACGAGGCGGGCCGGCTTCAGTGTCTGAGTACCTTCGCTGAAGATGAGTCGCGCACGGTCGCGACCGAGCGACACCCGCACCTCCGTTGGAACGTCGACCGTCAGCGAGCCCGTGTTCTGTAACAGGATCTGAGCGTCCTTATCCGAGAGCTCCAACGCGCTATCGATGCTGAGCCCCAGGAGGTTCTCGGCCGTCACGAGGAGAAGGGGGACACCCCCCGTCTCTAACGAATCGCCGAGGGTCTGGAGACCGCGTCCCGGAACCTCAACTGCGGTGTGGGCCGGGATCGACACCACGGCCCCGTGCTCCGCCTTGGTGTCGTAAGTGAGGAGCGTGATCCACCGAACGTTCGCGCTTCCGGATCGCGACTGTTTCGTTCCGACCACGAGAAGGGTTTGCAGTTTCTCGGGGGTCGCGGTCGGCTGCGGAGTGTCGGGCGTACCTCCCGAGGTCACCCGGTTCGCGACGAACGCGACGACGAGGATCACGACGATGGCCGCTGCGATCGAGAGCGCCAATCCTCGCTCCTGGGTCTCGCGGGTCCGCCTCTTCTGTTGTTGCAGCGCGGCCTTGCGGGGGCCGGGCGGTCGCCGCAGGGGGACCGGCTCGACCTCGGTCTCATCTTCTAGTTCCGGCTCTTCCTGGGCCGGTTCCTGTTCCGGTGACGGCTCCGGTTCGACTTCGGGATCTGGCTCGTCGGATACCGGCTCTTCGGCCTCGAGGTCGTCGTCGAGTTCGTCGTCCCACGACTCGTCCTCGTCCCCCTCTTCTTTTGCTTCAAGCTCCTTGGCGCGGCGAGCTTGAAGTGCGGCGAGCAGCCGGTCGCGGCGCGCCGTTCTCATCCGGTGCTTCGGTCGATGCCTCTTTTGCGCGCGCCTTTCTTCTTCCTCTGCTAC
>JAXDJP010000114.1:0-3999 GCA_034665645.1 Actinomycetota bacterium
GCGAACGATTGACCCGCGGGAACGATAGGGAACACCGGCGGCGCCACGACATCGTCCCCGCCCAGATAGCGATCGTTGAGGTCGTTCGTAGCTTCGGCGTACTTAGATATGGCTTCCTCGGTCACGGTGTAAGTGGCGTCCTCGTAGCGCTTGCCCGTAAGGGCGGTGTTGAGCCCCATCTCGCGTCCTCCTATTCGGGTAGTTCGATATCCGCTTGAGCGGTGATCGCGACCTCCTCGCGCCCCAGCCCCAGTCCCTCGGGCCCGTCACCGCGCCTGTACGCCTGAACTTCGACCGACAGCTCGCGTCCATCGATCCTGATGATCTTGCCGCGACAGACGATCTCGTCCCCCGGCCACACGCGAGTGGTGAATCGCAGCTTGTAGCGACGCAGGTGCTGGGGACCTCCGAACCAGTCGGAGATGGCGTGGGCGAGGTACCCGGCCGGCAACATCCCCATTGCGAACACGGTCGGAGCGCCCGAGGCCTTGGCGTACTCCTCGTCCTGGTGGATCGGGTTGTCGTCACCGGAGGCCAGCGCGTATCTCTTGATGTCCTCCCGATCTATCGGGCCGTACACGTATTCCTCGAGCTCCATCCCCGGTGACAGGGCGTCTGCGGTGACGTTCTTGGGCAACGTCACGACGCGGCGTCCTTCGAGGTCTCGATCAACGTGTAGAGAGCGGTCATGACCTCGTCGCCCGACGCGTCGTCGAAACGCGTCTCGTAAGTGACGAACCGCATCTGGCCCCCACGCTTTCCTTCTTTCGTGAAGTCCTTCGCTATCCGCATGGTTCCCTTCAGCGTCTCCCCCGCAACGGGAAGCCTCTTGTAGAGGAACTCTTGCTCGCCGTGCAGGACCCGCTCGTAGTTCAGGTTCGCCCCAAGGCGGCGCTCTCGTTCCTCACGAGGCACCTCGAAGATCTGAGTCACGGTGAAGGTCGGAGGGGCGGGTATCTCGGGGAAACCGGCGAGACGTGCCGCGTCGGCGTCCGCGAACACCGGATTGTCTTCGTCGACCGCGACCGCGAAGTCCTGGATCCTCTCGAGCGTCACCGGGAGCTCGAATTCGATCTTGTCTTCGGCCTCCGTCATTGACCGGCCGCTTTGCCAAGCATCGGCATCATCCCTTCGGGGGCCACACCGTCCGGGAACGCCTCGGTCAGCTTGCCCAAGAGCTCGTCGGCCGCCCAGTAGTCGTCCTTCTTGATGAGGGTGCCCGAGTCCCACGGCTTCAATACGTTCACCGACCCTCCGTAGATGAAGAAGCACTGGCCGGTGATGTTCTGTGCGGCGTCGCTGCAGAGGGCAACGACGACCGGCGAGATGTTGGCGGGATCGAGTGGGTCGTATCCCTCGTCTGGAGCGGCCATCCCTGCAAAGATGTTCTCGGTCATCCTCGTGCGAGCGTTTGGCGCGAGGCAGTTAACGGTCACTCCGTAGCGGCCGAGCTCTTGAGCCAAGATGATCGTGAAAGCTGCGATGCCTGCTTTCGCGGCGCCGTAATTGGACTGACCGACGTTGCCGAACACACCAGACGGGCTAGACGTATTGATGACGCGCCCGTTGATCTGGTTGCCGGCCTTGGACTGTTCGCGCCAGTACGACGCGGCGTGCTGCGTGGGGGCGAAGTGGCCCTTCAAGTGCACTGCGATAACCGCGTCCCACTCCTCTTCGGTCATGCTGACGAGCATCCGGTCACGAAGGATCCCGGCGTTGTTGATCAAGATGTCGAGCCTGCCGAAGTCCCCAACCGCTTGCTTGACCATGTTCCCGGAGCCTTGGAAATCGGCGACGTTGTCGTAGTTGGCGGTCGCCTGGCCCCCGAGGGCCTTGATCTCGTCGGCTACGGATTGCGCCGGCGTAGCGTCCTGCCCCTCGCCGGCGGTCGATCCACCGAGGTCGTTAACGACGATCTTTGCGCCCTCTTTGGCGAGGGCAAGCGCGTGCTCCCGGCCGATCCCGCGGCCGGCTCCGGTCACGATCGCAACCTTTCCGTCGAGCAGTCCCATGCTGACCCTCCTGATCCGTAGGTTCTTCGAGCGAGCTCGTATTGCCGCGAAGAGAGTCCCAAATCTAGCCGCGGACGGACCTCGATGCTGCCGCCCCAAGAACGTCCCAGAAAGTGCACAACTAGAGGCCGCGCGTGTGCTTTCATTTACGCAACGTGAGAAAGGAGGTGGTCCAGACTTGTTACCTAGTTTCGACGGACCTCACGAGGTGAGCGGCTGCTAGTGGCCTAGCCTTATCGGGTTCTGGCCACCTCATGGCCACGGGCAGAATCCAAACCGGTTCACCGGCACCTATCGTCCCGGAGTGGTCCACCGGGCAAAAGCCGTCGAGAGACGGCCCGGAAACGAGCGGTGTTCAGATGATCCACAGAGATGGCGGAGTCCTCACACGGACTCCGCCATCTTGTTTTCACACGGAGCTCGGGGGTCGGCCGTTCTGCTGTCCGGATCAGATCCTGACGAAGCGGTACGTACAGACCTCGAAGCCGACGACCTCGCCGCCGGCCCCCCGGTCGATCGACATCTCCTCGCCGGCGTAGGGACCCTCCAGGAAGACGGGCCGCTCGCTCGCGACCTCCAGCTCGTGAGCGACCTCCGATAGTTGCAGCCGAGTTTGCGGCTCGGCGAGCAGCTTGCCGCCGCGCCATGCAAGCACTAGGACCATCCCGTCCCCCTGATAGCGACCGAGCAGCTCGGCCGCCTCGGGTGGCGGCGGAGTCACGTCGTGAGGGATCGCCGACCCGAGTTCGTCGCCGGCTTCGGTCACGAGCGTCTTCACCAAGGGGAGGAGGCCCTCGCCGTCGCCGACGTTCGTGACCGCGACGGCTACGTTTCCACTCGCCGCCGATCCGAGCATCCAGGCCGCGAAGCCGAACAGCCCACCCGAATGCCCGGCGAGCGTGTCGTTGCCGTTGCGGATCAGCATCGGGCCGAGTCCGTGCGCCTGCTCCCACGACACGAACAGGACCGGCCGCCGCATCGAAGCGAGCGCCTCGGCAGACAGAGGTCCCGGTGTCGCGCCGATGAGGAACGAGCAGAAACGACAGAGGTCGGATGGAGTGCTGAAGAGCCCGGCCGCCGCTGCGGGAAAGCGGCGCCACGCTTTCTCGTCTTCGGGGGCCCAGTCGACGTCGGCGCCGCGGATGTATCCCCGAGCACGCCGATCCGCTAGGTCTCCGGTGGGGTCGAAAGACGTGCTGGAGAGCCCCAGGGCGTCGATCACCTCGCGCGTGACGAAACTCGTGTACGACTCACCGGCGACGGTCTCGATCACCTCTCCTAGAACGCTGTAGGCGAGGTTCGAGTATTTCCATCGTTCCATCGGTTGGAACGGCAACCGCATCTCACCGATGGCCTTCTTGAAGTCATCGTCGAGTCGGAAGTCGCCGTGAGCCCAGCCCGGATCGTCCGGTGTTTCGCGCTGCGCTCCGGACCCGTGACACAGCACCTGTCGGATCGTGACTTTCTCGCTCGGAAAGTTCGCAACGTAGTGGCGGATCGGCTGATCGAGACTGAGTCTCTTATCTCCTTCTACGAGCATCATCGCGGCGACCGCGGCGAACAATTTCGAGATGGAAGCGATCCTGAACAACGTCTCGGGCGTCGTAGGAACGCGACGCTCTCGGTCCTCGTCTCCGGCCGCGTAGGTCCACACGACGTCGCCACCGTGACCGACCGCCGCCGAGATCCCCGGCAGCCCCGCCTCGGTCAGCGTGCGTCGGGCGGCCGCGCTCCAGCGACCCGCCAGGTCTGGTCTTTCCACGCCCCTTACCCTAAGCGGGACCTCGCCGTTCACTAATGAACGCAGCCCTGTAGACGAGGCCTCCGGCGGTCCCTACAGTGGCGCATACGTGAGAGAGCCCGAGAGGAACCTGCGGTCGCACCAGTTACATCAGTCGTCTGTCGTCGTCGACGCTCACCACGACCTCTTGATGCTGGTTGCCTTCGAACACGCGACCGGCAACACCAACACCTTTAGGGACAGGTG
>JAXDJP010000115.1:0-2720 GCA_034665645.1 Actinomycetota bacterium
GTGTCACTTCCTCTGGGTTTCGTGCGCGGATACGTCGTGGCGCACGATTGGGGCTTGTCGACCCAGAGCTTCGGCGGTTGGGTCTCCGATCAAGCGAGATCGCTGGGGATCGGCCTCGTCTTCGCGGTCATCACGGCCCTTGTCTTCTTCGCGGTGGTCCGAGCACAGCCTCGTTGGTGGTGGCTGTACGGATGGGTGGCCTTCACCGTTCTGACGGTTCTGTTCACGTTCCTATGGCCGATCGTCATCGCTCCTTTGTTCAACAAGTTCACCCCCTTGGAGGATCAAACGCTCACCCGCGAGATCCTTCATCTCGCGGACGAGGCGGACGTTCCGATCAAAGAGGTCCTCGTTGCGGACGCCAGCAAGCGGACGACCGCGGAAAACGCGTACGTCGCCGGGATCGGGGCGAGCAAGCAGCTGGTCGTCTACGACACGCTGCTACGCAACGGGCGGGAGCCCGAGACGCTGTTCGTCGTCGCTCATGAACTCGGTCACAAAGTGAAGGACCACGTCGTCAAAGGGTTGCTCCTGTCCACGGTGGGGCTCTTCGCCGGCTTCGCCGCCCTAGCGTGGCTCTCGCACCGTCCCGGTTTATGGCGTTGGGGCTATGCGAGCGGCATCGGCGACGTTCGGGCGCTCCCGCTCTTACTGGCGTTCGCGGCCATCGCTGGGCTTCTGACGATGCCCGTCCAGAACGCCGTGTCGCGCACCTTCGAACGGCAGGCGGACTCGATCGCGTTCGATCTGACGAAGGATCCCGACACCGCGATCAGGGTCTTCCGGCGCCTTGCATTCTCGAACCTGGCCGACCTCAAGCCCTCGTGGGTGGCGACCTCGGTCCTCTTCACGCATCCCTCTATCCCCGACCGCATCCGCGCGGCCGTGGCCGAATCGCCGAGTGCCCCCTAAACTCTGATGACGTCCACCTAACTTTCTCTAATCGCAAGGGGGAGCCGCATGCCTGCCGCCACGATCATCGACCGCTTCTACGAGCGGGTCTCGGCACAGCCCCAGAAGACGGCCCTCCGCTACAAATGGAACGGACAGTGGCAAGACATCTCCTGGGGGCAGTACGGCGAAAGGGTGCGCAAGGTCGGGAAAGCGCTGCTCTCGCTGGGCTTCGGCCCCGGCGACAAGATGTCCCTTCTCTCCCTTAACCGCCCCGAGTGGCACATCGCCGATGTCGGCTGCATGTCCGTCGGGGGAGCCACGGCCGCCGTCTACGTGACGAACTCGCCGGACCAGGTCCGGCACGTGATCGCCGACTCGGACTCGAAGGTCGCGGTGGTCGAGAACCCCGGGCAGCTCGAGAAGGTCCTCAAGGTGCGCGAGGAGCTCCCGCTGTTACAGAAGGTCGTCGTCATCGAAGGCTACGAGGGGGACGCCGACAAAGACTTCGTTATGACGTGGGACGAGTTCTTGAAGCTGGGCGCCGACGTCGACGACTCTCGCTTTGAGGAGGCGCGCGCAACGGTCACTCCGGACAAGCTTGCTACGTTCGTGTACACGTCCGGCACGACCGGGAATCCCAAGGGCGTCATGCTGACCCACTCGAACATCTGGTGGACCGCGACGCACTCCGAACAGCAACTTCCACTGGGCGAGACCGCCGAAGACGGACGTGCTCTCTCTTACCTTCCACTGTCGCACATCGCCGAACGGATGATCTCGCACCTGTTGCAGATCTATTACGGAACGACGACCTGGTTCGCGGAGTCGCTTGAAACTCTCCTTCCCGACATGCAGGCGTGCAAGCCGACGTACTTCTTCGGCGTTCCGCGCGTGTGGGAGAAGTTCTACGCAGGTATCCAGGCCAAGATGGCGGCGGCCGACCCGAACGATCGCAAGGCGAAGCTCGCCAAGAAAGCGATCGAGCTCGGCAAGCAGGTCACCGTCGCAGAGCAAGAGGCCGTCGCGCGCGGCGGCAAGATGGCGGACGCGAAAGTCCCGCTTGGGGTCAAGGTGCAGCACATGGCCCTCGACAAGTTGGTGCTGTCGAAGATCCGCTCCGCGTTCGGACTGGACGAGTGTCAGCTGGCGCTTTCGGCCGCGGCCCCCCTCAGCGCCGAGCTCATCTGGTTCTTCCACTCCGTGGGCATCAAGATCACCGAGGGATACGGGCAATCGGAAGACAACGGGCCCACGAGTTGGAATCCACCCGACGCCATCAAGATCGGCACCGTTGGACCGCCTCTCCCCGGGCTCGAAGTGAAGATCGCTGAGGACGGCGAGATCCTCGTCCGCGGCGGCAACGTGATGCCCGGCTACTACAAGAACGATCAGGCGACCAAAGAAACGATCAACGAAGAGGGCTGGCTCATGTCGGGCGACGTCGGCGAGCTTGACCAGCACAACTACCTGAAGATCACCGACCGCAAGAAGGACCTCATCATCACCGCGGGTGGAAAGAACATCGCCCCGCAAGAGATCGAGGGTCGCATCAAGAACTCCAACGGGCTCATCTCTCAGGTTGTCGTGATCGGTGACAAGCGACCGTTCCTAAGCGCTCTCATCACCCTCGACCCCGAAAAGACGCCGGCCTGGGGCAAAGAGCAGGGGATCGGCGACGACATCTCCGAGATCGCCAACCACGACCGTTGCCTCAAGGAGATCGAAGGTGCGATAAACGAGGTGAACAAGGGGCTCGCCAAGGTTGAGGGCATCAAGAAGTTCCGCATCCTCGAGCGCGACTTCCTCCAGGAAGAGAACGAGATCAC
>JAXDJP010000116.1:0-7097 GCA_034665645.1 Actinomycetota bacterium
ATCCCCGACGTGATCAAGGTCGGCAGAGGCGAGTACCGCGACGAGCTTTACCTGATCCGCACCCTCTGAACTCAGCGGTGGTAGGTGAACCTGAAATATCCTCGCGCGTTCGATGGCGATTGATGCCACCACCTCACGAAGTACCTGCCCTTGCAACCGGTGAAGTGGAGCTTGAACCGGGACCGGCCGTTCAACCTGTCGTAGTCGGTGGCTTTGGTCTTGGACGAGCGGTCGAGATGAAGCCGATCGAGAGCCACGCGGGTTCCGGCTAGGTTCGGTCGCACCCGGCCCGTGATGGTGCCCCCGCCCGTGCACGTCTCGGGGAAGACCGCCCGGACGCCCGCCCTGATCCTTATTTTGAGCGGCTCCGTGGGTTCGCTGTCGCAGCCTCCGCCGCCACGCGCTATCGCTCGATAGACACCATTGACCCCGGCCTTTGTCTGGAACGACCACGAATTGCTTTGCTGCGAGAGAACGGTCGCTACCTCTTTATATGAGTCCGCGTCGTACCGCTTCCTCTCGATGGTGACGGTGTAGGGGCCGGAGCAAACGCCGTCCGAGGAAACCGTTCCCGACAGAACGAAAGGCCATCCGTACGGCCTGCGCATGTGGTCGCTCTGGAGCGTCACGCTCAGCCCTCCCGGAGGAGGCTCGCCGGAACTGGATGACGGCGAGGGGGTCGGTTCGGTCGGGGACGGCTCCGGTGACCCCGTCGGCGACGACGTAGGGGACGCAGTCGGGGAAGGCGTCGGTGTGGGGGACGGCTTCGGGTTGGGACCTTGAGCCGACGTCTGGTCGGGCCAGACATCGAGGAAGTGGGCGCGCGTCCCCACTTGCATGCCCCGCGTTTGTTGATCGGCCGCGTCCTGGTCTTGCCCGTCGAAGTCTATGAACGTCCCGCGGCCATCGATCTGGAAATCGCCGTCGAAGTCTGGAAGCGCGTAAACGGTGAAGGCGGGAGACGTGAACTCGATCAGTGCGACGGCACTCTCGTTCGGCTCGACGACACCTCCTTGAACGAACGGCGCCTTGTACGGACGCCGCGACAAAGTTCCGTCGGCGAATATGTAACGGCCTTGCACGACCGTGTTGGGACTATCACCGTTCACCTTCTTCAACAGTGCTACGAGGTGTTTGGCGACGATGTTTCCCGCAGCCGGCCCCAGCGACTCGGCCTCCAGGGCGTGGTCGTGCCCCTTGTCGCCCGCAGTTGGCTGCTGCGAACACGGGTCGTCGGGGCGTGTGTAGATCGCGGCCGACTCGTCCCACCCCCACGCCGGGATCTCGTAACCGATCATGTCGTTCGCAAGGCCCATGTCCCAGCGGTAGCGCGCTCCCGAGTAATAGGTCGGTACGGGCGGGTTCTCGCGCGTGTCGCAACTCTCGTTCTGTCCCCAATGACTCCCCCGCGTCAGCGCGGGAAATGCCTCGCCGGGGTTCGCGATCAATTCGAGATCCCCGATGCGCACAACCCCGACAGAGGACTGTATGTACGGTCCCTCGCCCCCTGGTTGTAGTTCGACGGGATCCGTCGGCGGAGTCGTGAAGGTCTTGTGCGGGAACAGGTTGGCCGCGAACGCCGCCTTGAACGCGCTCGTTTGAACGGGGAGTTTGATGTCTTTGTCCCGCTCGATCTGCAAAGGCGCGTAAGGCAATGCTTCGCCGGGGATGCTCGTGAGTGCGCCGTTAACGACCTCGGCTAGTTCCTTACCGATCGCCTCAGAACGGTCCACCGATCCCTCCGGGAAATTGCCCCGCGACGGCACCGATGGGGTCTCTACCGATCCGTTCGCACCCTGCAGATAGATAGCGTCGCCGCCCTGCTGCGCTTCGATGTCGTCCCAGAAGTAACGTGGCCAGTCGGCGGTGATGTGGTACTTCAAGCGGCCCTCACTCGAGTGGCCGAGGTTTTGGACATGCGCCGCGTAGTCCGCAAGCGTGAAGATCGTGTGATCGTCGGCGATCGCCTTCGCTTGCAAGATCCCGACCTTTGGGTTCCACACGTCGATGCGTCCGGTCTGGGGTCCCGGAGGAACCGACGAGGCGTCATCTCCTTGGTTCGTCGTGGGCCACTGCTTGAAGCGCGGGACGATCGTCGGCGCGGTCGTTTCCACGAGGCGCAACGTCGCCGGTTGCGCCTCGTTGAACGCCTCGTCCACCGACGCGGCGATCCGTTGCGCCAGATAGTTCATGTAGTAATCGTTGACGCCGCTGCTTTCGCCCGCGGGAAGCCCGTCACCCGCGCCCGGCGGAGATGGTCCATACAAACCGATCGTGTCCGGCGCCGACTCGTTGTGGTTCGCCGACACGAAAACGTCATCGACCTGAGGGTGCTGCTGCGCCACGAGTTGCCGCGCGACCTCGACATCGGTGTCGAAGATGCCGAGCGCGTCCAGCGAAGAGATAGCGACGCTTTTGGAAGTCGCGTCCGCAACCGGGCCATCGGAAACGAGGATCGTCCGAACGTAGATGTCGTCGCGCACCTTCTCGGCATGGCGATTGACACCCCCCACGACCCAGATCCCGTCGTACCGTCCGTTCGCGTTCGCATCGCAATAGGGTTCGCCGAACCCGTACTTCCCGTCGCCGTCGAGGTCGCGGTAAGGCTCGTCGAATTGCCAGATCGTCGGTCCGTCGTACACATCCATCACGCAGGGCACGGGACTTTCAGCCGTTACGACCGAACCGACCTGAGGATGCGTTGCGTCGATCACCGGAGGTGTCGTTGTGACCTTCGAGCTTCCGACGACATAGAACTGCTCATCGGTGGCGACTTGCGCGTGAGCGAACGGTGCCGCGCTCGAAAGAGTTGCCGACCCCAGCAGGATCGAAAGACAACCGACGATCAGTCGTCGACCTTTCACCTCGCGCCCTCCCACACCCAGTCGCAGATAACGGCTGCAACCTTAGTGCGGGAGGGCCCCGCGCCGCGCTACCGGTCTAGAGCGAAGGTGGAGCTGATCAAGCCGGCGGCGGAGGCCGGGACTTCCGAGGGGATCTCTTCGGCGGCGATCGTCAGCGCGTCGAGCCAGCGGTGACCCTTCTCCGTCAAAGAGGATCCGGCCTCCAGTCGCACCAGACCGGCTTGGCGAAGCTCGTCGAGGACGACCGGGTTCACGGTTGCCTCCGGCGCTCGATGGCGCGAAGGCCGACCGTGGCCACCGCGAACAAGGTCAGCGTCGTCGCGGCACTTAGAAATACGGCAGCCTGGAAAAGCTGCCCCAGAAGCGTTGACATGAGTTCCATCCCTACCTCCCGCTCGAAGAACCTGTCTGGCGGGACGCACCCCGTAGTCGTACTTACACTCCTATAACACTCCAATTCGAGTGTCAACCCTCCTTAGGGGGTGAGGCAGGCGCGAGCCCCCCACGCCGGCAGCAGGAATCTCGCCCCGGCGGTGGAATACCTCTCTATAGGGCAGGCTCAAAGGGAGCCCGGCCGCCTCTATCGCGGGGGTTCGTCTTTTGTTGCAGAACCGGTTGGTCAGACTCTTGGCGCTTGCCGCGCTTGGTCTCTCGATGGGCGCTTCGCTCATCACCTCGTCCGCCTCGGCCGCCAGGCCCGCGCCGCAAAACGAATGTGGAGCCGCTTTCCAGGGTGATGCTCCCGGAACCCTCGAAAAGATCACCCAGCCCCCGAACGGCAGCGATGTGGTCGTTGGGCAGACGATCCAGGTCACCTTTACCTGGGCACCGACCGACTGGACGAGCCTCAACAAGTTCTTCGACTGCCTGAGGGTGATCCGCAACGGCAACGTGATCGCAGACGACCTGTCGATCATGGCGACCCAGTACCCCTCGCCTAACGGGCCCACGGACAACGATGGGATCGAGCAGGATTCATATGAGATCCCGGCGTCGGTACCCCAAGGGGACGGCTCGGTAACCGTGCAACCCGGCGATCAGGTCTGCGACGCAGGACGGCTGTCCGGCCGGCCGGCAAGCGGGAACCCGAGCACGCAGAAGTCCGCGATCGTGTGCTTCAACGTCGTCAGCGGCAACGCGACGACCACGACCGAGGCATCCACAACCACCACTACAGAGGCGACCACCACCACTACAGAGGCTTCCACCACGACCACGGATGCGGCCACCACTACGACCGAGGCCGCGACCACCACCACGGAAGCCGCAACGACCACCACGGAAGCCGCAACGACCACCACCGAGGCGCCGACCACGACGACGGAAGCCCCCACGACGACTACGGAAGCCCCCACGACGACCACCGAGGCGCCCACTACTACGACCGAAGCTCCAACCACGACTACCGAGGCAGCAACGACCACCACGGAGGCCGCGACCACGACGACGCAGGCTCCTCCGGGGACGATCCCGGCGACGACGACAACCGAGGGGGCGACCACCACCACCGAGGCGGACACGACAACGACAACTGCGCCGACCACGACGACCGAGGGACCGACGACCACGACCATCGGCGACATCGTGCTGCCGGATCTCATCAAGAAGCATCCCGGCGGAGGTATCGCAGGGCCCGTGCCCGGACAGCGCGGCTCCCAGGGCGCGCCGGACGTCGCAGCCGCTCAAGAGACTCAGGGCGAAGAGGTTCTCCCGTTCACCGGAGCCGACGTGATCGGCTTGGTGACTCTCTCGATACTGATGATCCTGATCGGTCTCGGCCTTTACGGACGATCGAAGAGGCGGGACGTCACCGAGTAGTTCGGTTGCCGTGCCGTCCCTCGCCGGACGCGAACCGCGTGGCTCCTTCGAGGGTTTCGCCCGACGCGATCACGTCCATCCCCCGGCGGAACTCGTTACGTATCGCGTCGTCGAACGGAAGAGACCACTGCTCGTAAACCGACGCTCGATCGCTTCGAAGGCAGGCTTGCGGCAACGAGCTCAGTTGCTCCGCAAGTTCGACCGCCACCAGCAACGCATCTCCCGGCGCGCAAACCCGGTCGACGAGCCCCATGGCATGAGCCTCTTGAGCCCCCACCCCCCGGCCGGTCAGGATGAGGTCGAGAGCGCGCCCGTGCCCGATCAATCGCGGCAAGCGGATCGTTCCGACGTCCATCAGGGGAACGCCGAAACGGCGGCAGAAAACGCCCAGCACCGCGTCGCTAGCGGCGACGCGCATGTCGCACCACACCGCAAGCTCGATGCCGCCGGCGACGGCGTGGCCCTCGATCGCCGCGATCACGGGCTTGCCCAGCATCAATCGGCTCGGCCCCATCGGGCCCGGGCCTTCCTCCTCCAGCACCATCTTTCGGCCGCCGGAAACCGCCTTGAGATCGGCTCCGGCGCAAAAGGTGCCGCCGGTCCCCGTCAGTACCGCGACGTCGAGTGCCTCGTCGTCATCGAAGTCCTGAAAGTGCCCTAAGAGCTCTGCGGCCGTCTCGGCATCGACCGCGTTCCGTGCCTCGGGGCGATCGATGGTCACGATCGCGACCCGGCCTCGTCGCTCGAATGTCGTATTCATGGCTCGAAGGTTAGCCCTCTCATCTCTTGGAACCAGACCGTCGAACGTGTTTCCATCGAACGGTGAGCAACGACGTCCGGGTGGCGATCTATCGCTGGTTCCGCGAGGAGGGACGTGCACCGATGCCCCAGGAGCTCGCCCAGGAGTGCGGTCTCTCCCTTCACGACGTCGAAGCGGCACTCCGACAGTTGCACGACGACGACGTGATCGCGCTGGCCCCAGGGACCAGTTTCATCTGGCTCGCGCATCCCTTCTCGGCGCTGGACGCTCCTTTTCGAGTTCAGTCACAAGGCCGGTCGTGGAACGCGATCTGCATCTGGGACGCGCTGGGCATAATCGCCCTCCTCGATTCCGACGGCGTCGTGCGCACGACCTGCCCCGACTGCGGGGATGCACTCGACGTGGAAGTCAGGGAGGGACGGATCGTCGGCCACGACGACTACATCGTCCACTTCGGAGTCCCGGCCGCACGTTGGTACGAGGACGTCGGCTACACCTGAGCGAACATGCTCCTCTTCCGGTCGGAAGAACACCTCGAGCGATGGATCGCCGGCGCGCACCCTGCGGGCATGAGGCTCACGCTGGAACAGCAGTGGCAGCTCGCTCGGAACTGGTTCGCGGGGCGAGACCGTCCAGAGTGGACCAAGCGATCCGCAACCGAGGCCGAAGCTATCTTCCGCCGCTCCGGCCTCACCGAGGATTTCTGGCGACTGTCTTAGCGATCCTCTCTTAAGCCTTGCCGCCGAGCACTCTCAGCAACATCGTCTGAGCTGCCGCGCTGACCGAATAAGCGTTGAGTCCGAACCAGTGTGCGAACTGCTCGGTTGGTTGCGGAAGCATCGCCCCGAAGATGACGATGCGACCTTTCCCGACCTTCAGCGTTCCGATCTCGGTCTTGTCTTGCGCCGCCATCCGCTTCGCGAAGCAGTAGTCGTAGCAGTTCTCGTACACATCCTTAGGCTCGCCTTCGGTGACCGACTTGCGGTTCTTAGGTGGGTCGGCCGTACCGATGGTGACGCCGCCTGCGTCTTCCCACGCGTCGCGGTCCACCGTCCAGATCGCGGCGCTGTTCTTCGTGGGCGATGACGTCCCGGCATCTTCGTTGTTCGTACCGGAGTTCCAATACGCGTCGCGCTCCATCAAGAGCGGGTAGCCGATCGGAGTCGGCGCAAAGGTCTGCCACGCCGTTGCGAGAAGGCCGTGCGTGATGGGGTTGCTGCGGTCGAGGTCTGCATAACCGACGTAACCGAACCCCTTCTTGACGGCCTTCTTGTCGATCTTCGTGAGAGACGGGATCATCCGTAGCGCCGAGTCGGTCAGTACCAAGTCGCCGCCCTTCTTCACGAACGCCTTCAACCTGCCGGCATCGTTGACCTGAGAATCGGCGACTACGAACTTGTCGAGTTGGTTCAGCCGGCTAGGGAGCTCTGGCGGAGTGACCTTTGTCAACGGCTTGCCCGTGACCTTTTTCAGGTCGCGGAAGTAGTCGGTATTCGACACGTCGTACGGGGTCTGGTGAAGCTGATGGACGAGTGGGTTGTCGGGGAAATGGGCTGGGACGCCGACGGGGTTGCCGTCCTTGTCGGTGACGCGCTCCCCCGGCTCGTAGTAGCCGACCGCGTCCTTGAGGTTCACGTGGAACCGAGGGATCTTGG
>JAXDJP010000117.1:0-4141 GCA_034665645.1 Actinomycetota bacterium
TGAGGGTTCCGAAGCTCCCGAGCGATTCGGCGACCTGCCCTTTCCCGACGCAACGGGACACGTTCGCAGCCAGTGTGTCGAGGGCAGAGTCAGGAGTGAGCCGAACACCGACACCGAGCGCGCCCACCGATGCGGACGCGACGAAGAGCGCGGCGAGTCGTACGGCCGGTCGCCGTCGCATCATCAGGCAGGCGACCCCGATGACGAGCGTGACCACCGCAACGATCCGGTTCGCCGCGTGCCAACCGAGGATGGATCCCACGAATGCGCCAGTCGCCGCGGCCCACGCGCGGGCGCTTTGGGGGATCACTCAGATCGTTACGTAGGGCCGGATCGATTCCAGAGTCGCGGGACCGATGCCATCGACCTCGAGCAGTTGGTCGATCGATCCGAACGAACCGACCTCAGATCGGAATTGCAAGATCGATGTAGCGGTGACGGGTCCAACCCCGGGGATCGTTTCGAGGAGCGTTTGATCGGCGGTGTTGAGATTCACCACGCTCGGACTGGACGATGCGCCCGAGCTCGGGGAGGTCGGAGCAGCCGCCGCGTCATCGCCGCGGCCCGGCACGACGATCTGCGTCGCATCGACAAGAATCTCCGCGAGATTTATCGCGTCGAGGTCCGCGCCCGGCTTCGGCCCTCCCGCCGCCTCCACCGCATCGACGACACGGCTACCCGGGGGAAACGTGTAGAGCCCGGGACGACGGACCGCTCCGGCGACGTGGACGTAGATCTGCCCGAGCGCGCTCGGGGCGGTCGACGGCGCTAGTGACGGAGCGAACGAGGGACTGGTCGAAGGCGGCGCGATCGCTGCGGGAGCGCTTCGGGACCACGCCGCGAACGACAGCACTCCAAGCACGGCCACAACGGCCGCGACGATCTGCACGTCGCGACGACGCCCGGCCAACCGGCTCAATCGGTCGCCGAGGCCGCTTCGGATCGGGAAGTCCTCCACCTCCCAATCTCAGCCGCGGCGTCGAAAAGAAGGCGTGACGAGTGCCACTTCGGAGGTAGCGAAGCGCCCTCCGGTCGCTCATGATGTCCCGATGGAACTAGAGATACGGGCATGCCGGCCCGAAGAATTCGGCCGCTTCCTCACCACGTGCGAAGCCGCGTTCGGTGAAGCCGCCTCGAACGAATCGATCGAGCGGCATCGTCACGTGATCGAGGCGGAGCGATGCTTTGCCGCGTGGGACGGCGACTCGATGGTGGGAACGGGTGGGAACTACTCGTTCGATCTCACGATCCCGGGCGGAAGCCTGCCGGCGGCCGGCGTGACCATGGTGGGAGTGCTTCCGACCCATCGTCGCCGAGGCCTCCTTACAAGGATCATGGCCGAGCTCCGAGACGATGCACTAGCCCGGAACGAGCCCCTCGCCGTCCTGTGGGCCTCGGAAACCGTGATCTACCAGCGATTCGGGTACGGGCTCGCAACCAAGCAAGGGAACATCGAGGCGGACCGCGACCGGCTGGTGTGGCTCGACAAGCCGCCCGCCCGCGCCGCCGCACGCATGGTGACGGAAGAAGATGCACTCAAAGTGTTCCCCGAGATCTACGACCGCGTCTGCGCGAGGACCCCGGGGATGTTCGCCCGCTCGGCGGACTGGTGGCGGTATCACCGCATCCCCGATCCCGAGGAGCACCGCGACGGTGCGGGGCCGATGTATCGAGTCGTGTTCGAGCTGGATGGGAAAGCCGAGGGCTACGCGATGTATCGCATCCACGGCGACTGGGACGTCACTCCGAAGGGCCGTCTGCGCGTCATCGAGGCACTCGGCACGACGCCGGAAGCGACGCGAGAGGTGTGGCGATTCCTGTTTGGGGTGGACCTCATCCAAACCGTTTACGGCTGGTGGCTCCCCATGGACCACCCACTCCTCTTCATGGTCGCGGAACCTCCGAGACTTCGGATGAGGATGGTCAACTTCTTGTGGCTACGGATACTCGACATAGAGAGATCCCTTGCGGCTCGCTCTTACGCGGCGTCCGATTCGGTGGTCATCGGGATCGAAGACGAATGGATGCCCGCGAACCAAGGGCAGTGGAGGCTCGATACCGGTGGCGATGCGGTCGCGGTGACGCGCACGGACGATGCCGCCGATCTCCAACTATCTTCAGCCGACCTCGCGTGCATCTACCTCGGAGGATCGACCGTGCACCAACTGCTCGGCGCGGGACGAGGGAAAGAGTTGAAAGAAGGCGCAGCAACCCGCGTCGACGCGATGTTCAGAACGGATAGCGCACCTTTCTGCCCGGAGATCTTCTGAACCAACCGAGTGAAGGTCTGATCGCCGGCCTGCGAAGGCTTCCGAAGCCCGTTTGGATCCTGTTCCTGGGCACGTTCATCAACCGTTTCGGCAGCTTCGTAGCGGTGTTTCTCATCCTTTATCTGACCAAACAGGGTTACTCGCCGGCGCAAGCGGGCGGCGCCGTCGGTGCGTATGGGATTGGGAGTCTCGCAGCCGCGGCGATCGGCGGCTCTTTGACCGACCGGCTGGGACGGAAGGTCACGATCGCCATCTCGATGTTCGGCTCGGCGGTGATGATGCTGTTGTTGTCGCAGATGAGCGGCCTCACCGAGATCGTCATCACGGTCGCCTTCGCAGGTCTCGCCGCAGAGTTGTACCGGCCCGCTTCGAGCGCTCTCGTAGCCGACCTCGTACCGGATGGTCAGCGGGTCATCGCCTTTGCCGCCTATCGCCTCGCGATCAATGCCGGGTTCGCGTTCGGACCGGCTCTTGCAGGGTTCCTCGCAACACATTCGTTCTTCTACCTCTTCGTCGGGGATGCCGTGTCATCTGCGGCGTTCGGTGTGATCGCGCTGACGAGCTTGCCTCACGGTTTGCGCACCCGCGGCAAAAGGAGTGCCGAAGACGAAGGCATCGGCACCGTGTTTCGGGACCGGTCGTTCATGGTGTTCTGTCTCGCAACCCTCACGATCTCTTTCGTTTACTTCCAGGGAGAAACGACGTTGGCACTCCACGTGAAGGCCGTGGGACTGTCGGCCGCCAATTACGGCGCCTTGTTGTCGATCAACGGGCTGGTCATCGTTTGTTTGGAGCTGGCGCTCAGTGGCTTCACCCAGAAGCGACGAGCGCGACCGGTGATGACCGTCGGGGCACTCCTCGTGGGGGCCGGATTCATGCTGACCATTGCCGCGGACTCGTTCCTACCGCTGGCTGCGACGGTCTTCGTGTGGACCATCGGAGAGATCATCAACGCGCCGGTTTCCCAGGCCTACGTGGCCGACCTCGCCCCCGCCAAGCTTCGAGGGAGGTATCTCGGCGTCTGGGGCCTCAGCTTCAGCGTCGCCTTCATCGCCGCGCCGACTGCGGGGTCATGGATCTACTCGCGCAGCCCCAACACGCTGTGGGTCTTGTGCGGAGCACTTTCCGTCGTCGCGGCCGCTCTGATCATGCTGGGACCGGAACGAAAGATCACCCCGGTCTTCGGGGTCGAACCGGGCCCTGAGATCGCGGGAGTGGAAACCTAACGGTCGAGCGAGACAGCGGTTTGTTCTTCGAGACTCGGGTCGACCGTGGCGCCGGCACCGTGTGCGCCTACCTCTCCATGGGCGACCGCGCCTGCGGGAAAGAACTTCCACACCGTGAGGGCCGCGATCGCGACGACTACGGCACCAACTAGCAGAGCCACGCTCGCCGCGTCGACGAAACTGACGCGCGCCGCCGAGGCTAGGGCTGCTCCGGCGGAACCGCCGGCCCCCTTGGCGACCTCTAACGCTCCTCCGAGCGAAGAATTGGCGGCAGCTGCGGCCGACGGGGGCAGACCAACAAGAGAGCCTGCGATCCCCGAGCTGTAATGGGACACGGCCAGACTTCCGAGAACGGCCACACCAAGGGCGCCACCCAACTCGCGAGTCGTGTCGTTGACCGCAGACCCAACGCCGGCCTTGCCCATCGGAAGAGAAGCCATGATCGCGGTCGTTGACGGCGGCATCGTCAGGCTCATGCCGATAGCCATGACGACGAGGCTGACGGCGATCAACAGATAGCTCGTCTCGACGCCGAACGTGGAGAAGAGGCCGAGGCCGACGGCAACGATCAGCAAACCGGACGAAACAACGACGCGGTGACTGAACCTGTCTACGAACTTTGCGCTTTGCGGAGCAAAGATCATG
>JAXDJP010000118.1:0-8767 GCA_034665645.1 Actinomycetota bacterium
GAGGCGAGGAGCGACAGCACCCCGAGCACCCCGGGGACGGATATCCCGGGATGCAGGAACTCCACGATGATGAGACCGATCCCTAGATAGAAGAATATGAAAGCGAGATCGGGGCTCAACAGGCCGTGCAAGAAGCTCGCCCCAAGGCCAAGATCGCGATCGACGATGTCGGCATCCTCGGTGTCGATCGTCAACGTGACGCCGTTCTTCTCTACGGTGTCCCCGTCGTAGTGCGACAACAGGTCGGTGACGGTCGGCTCGATGGAGTCGATCACTCCTAAGGAAAGTGCCTCTTCCGCGCTCGCGCTCTTTGCGTCCCGCACCGCACTCTCTGCCCAATCGGCATTCCGATCTTTGTCCTCGGCCAAACTGCGGATGTACGCAGCGGCGTCGTTCTCGACTTTGCTTTGTTCGATGGCGCCGCTAACGCCCACGGGGCTTGCGGCCCCCACGTTCGTTCCCGGCTCCATCGCCGCGACGTCACACGAGAGGAGGATGAACGTTCCCGCCGACGCGGCGCGCGCTCCCGACGGAGACACGTAGCAGAGGACGGGGATGTTGGTGTTCAGGATCGACTGGATGATCTCGCGCATCGACGAGTCGAGGCCGCCGGGCGTATCGATCGTGAGGAGCACCGCTGCTGCGCCATCGGACGCGGCCCGCTCGATGCCCCCCGTCAGGTAGGACGCCTCGAACGGGTCCACCACGCCATCAAGCTTGAGGGACACGATCTGTTTGGAGGGGGCCGCAGAGGCGGAACCAGAGAAAATGGCCAGGAGGGCGAAAGTGGCGGCGAGTAGGCGGATTCCCCTCATCCCTTCCATGATGCCACTCGCCGATATCAATCCATCAAAAAGCTTGCGGTGTCGCCGTCCCCGTACTTCACTGAACGGCGGCAGAATCCGCGACCGGGAGGGACTCTTGTGAGCTACCTGACGCTGCTCGTTCTACTGCACGTGCTTTCCGCGATCGTGGGGTTCGGAGCCACTTTCTCCTTCGGGGTACTCGGCCCTCTGGCGGCCAAGACCGGTGGCCCGCAAGCGGTCGGGATGCTGAAGGGCATCGTGGCGATCGAGAAGAAGCTCGTCTACCCGGCCATCGTGATCCAGCCTCTGACCGGGGTCCTTTTGATCTTCAAAGAGGGCTGGGACAACAGCTTCTTCGATCACTACTGGCTGTGGATCGCGATCGTTCTCTTCGCTACGGCCGTTTACATCGCTCTTGCGATACAGACACCGACGATCGAAAAGATGATCGAGCTCGGCGAATCCGGCCAGGGGGGGACGCCGGAGTTCGAGGCACTCGGGAAGAAGGCGGGCAAATTCGGCCCGATGCTCGGCGTCATTTTGCTGGTGGTCATCTATCTGATGGTGGTCAAACCCGGAGGGTGATGCAGGTCGCTACTTAGCTGGGCATCCCTCGGCCGAGCCTCTTCCCGGTCGTTTGCCGGATCAAGATCGCGCTCACGCCATCGCCGTTCGACGCGGGTCCGTCTGACGCGATGACGGCGAACGCGCGACCCGATGGAGACACCGCGTTCCATATGTAGTCCAGAAGATCGCGATTCTCTCCGAATCCCGGGAGCCCGCATACGATGCCGTCGACGCAGATGTCTTTCTTGTGGATCGGCTTCTTGATGGGTCGCCACGTCTTGACCTTGGGATTCGCCTGGTCCGCCATCGTGATCCGCGCCATCTCGGCATGCCAGCGCTGCGCGGCGCCCGGGACTTTCTTCGGCCCACGCAAGTAAACAAGAGACAGCGTCCCCGGTCTCCCTGCGGCGATCGATCCATAGACGTTGACGCCACCTGCGAGTCCGACGTTCTTCAATTTGGAGAAATGCACTCCCCCATCCGAGCTGTGCGAGAGCCACGTCGTGTGCTTCCCGTTGTGGAGGCCGTTGCCGAGAACGTAGAGGGTGCTCTTCGAATCGATCGCCAGCCAGTTGAACCCGTCGATAAAGTCGTCCGTCGCCCCGCCCATGTAAACGGGCTGCGAGGTGAACTGAGGGATGGGGTCGGTCTCTAGCTTGGCGACGTAAAGGCGGTTGGGGCCTCCGGTGGGTCCGGTCTGGCCCAGCGTCTGCGCCGTGTCGATGCCGTAGAGAACGTAGAGCTGCCCGGTCGTCGGATCTGTCATCGCATGATCGACGTAGGCATTGGCGTTCGTTCCGTAGGCCTCCCCGGGATTCGGGTTAGTTCCCGTTCCGTAAACCGGGATCGGCGTCGGGTCGAATGTCTGTCCCTGATCGTGGGAGATGTAGCAGTAAGGGATCCCGTCGAAACCCTTAGCGACGACGTACACGGTGTCGCCGAACGTCGCAAGCCACGGCCTGTCGTAGACGTCGGTGTGGATGTTCGCCGTCGTCCAGGTCTTCCCTCGATCCGAGGACCGGTGGACGTAGATGCCGTTCGACAGAGAAAGGTCTGCCGCCACGACCGTCGAGTTGTTGATCCACCTCATGTCGAAGTCCCCGCCGCCTTCCATGGGGAAGGTTGCCTTCAACGGCCGGAACGACCGGCCTCCATCGAGCGAGCGGAAGAGCGTTGCGGGACTCCCGCCCAGGCCGTCCACCAACACGGTCCGGCCGTCGGGGCTGATCGACACGTTGGGTTCGCCTCCGGCCTTCTTGAAAACGATCTTCTTGAAAGTCGTTGGGCCGGCAGCCGCACTCGAAACCGTGGGAGCGACGACCGATCCCAGGGCTACGAAGGACGCCACAACGACGCCGGCGACGAAACGATCACGAGCTAGATGTCTTCTCATGAGAAGGAGGTTCGCCACGGCGGGAGCCACTCCTTTGGGCCGGAGCCGAGAACCCCCGCCCGGGTGAAGCGCTACATGCCGATCAGTTTCTTGATGAACTCGCCGCGCTTCGTCGGCTTCCCGGTTCGCTCTTCGATGCGGTCGGCTTGAGCCATCGCCTTCAATCCAACGTTCACGCCGATCCATCGGAAAGGTTCGGGCTCCCAACGACGAGAGCGATGGTTCACCCATGGGAGCCGCAAGAGGTCCGAGTCTCGGTTCAAGATCAGGTCCCGCAAGGTGCGGCCTGCCAGGTTCGTCGTCGCAACGCCGTCCCCCACGTAACCGCCGGCCCACGCGAGCCCTTTGCTCTTATCGAAACCTACGGAGCTGAACCAATCGCGGGGCACCCCAAGGCACCCGCCCCAGCGATGCGTGACCTTCGCCTCCTTGGCGGCAGGAAAGAGTTGTCCGATGACGTCGCCCAGCGCCGCAAAGACTTCCTCGTCGCGATCGAAAAGATCGTCGATCCGCGACCCGAAATGGTAGGGCGCGCCCCGGCCCCCGATCGCGATCCGACCATCGGCGGTTCGCTGCGCATAGATGAGGAGGTGGCGGCCGTCGTGGAGGGTTTCGCAGCCATCCCAACCGAGCTCATCCCAAACCGTGGAGGGCAGAGGCTCCGTCGCGACCATCAATGAGTAAAGGGGAAGGAGATCTCTCTTCATGCCAGGGAGTTCGCGCGTATAGCCCTCGGTCGCACGCACAACGACGTCCGCCGACACGGGCCCACGGTCGGTTGTGACCCCGCCGGTCCCGATATCGGTCGCGGTCGTTTGCTCGCAGATCAAGGCGCCCATCTCTTCAACCTTGGACGCCAATCCTCGAACCAACCTCGCCGGATGGATCCGCGCACAGTGGGGCGTGAAGACGGCTCCGAGAGTCCCCGCAACCCTGACTCGTTCCGACGCCTCGGTCCCATCGAGCCAGCGGAAATCCTCGTCGCCGAATCCCCAGGCGCGCTCCTCTTCGACCTCGGCTCGAACGCGGTCCAACTGAGACGGCGACGTAACCAACGTCAGCGTTCCCCCTTTGCGGAAGTGAGCATCGATGCCTTCGGTATCGAGAACGCGACCCACCTCGTCGACCGTTGCGAACATCTCCCGCTGCATCGCGATCGCCGAGTCGCGGCCGTGACGTTTTGCGATCTTGGAATGCGAGGCAGCAAAGAGGGCCGAGCACCAGCCGCCGTTACGGCCCGACGCCCCGAACCCGGCGATGTGCTTCTCGATCAGAGCGATCCTCAGGTTGGGGTCTTCTTTCAAGAGGTAGTAGGCCGTCCACAGTCCCGTGTACCCGGCCCCCACTATCGCGATGTCGACGTCGATGTCACCAGGAAGCGGGGGGCGCGGCGTTAGATCCTCGTCGAGGGTGTCGAGCCACAAGCTGTGCTTGCGATAGTCCGCGGCGACCTCCGTTCCTGTTCCCATCGAACTGAAAGGATGCTTCAGGCCGGGAGGCGGGGCAAGACCCTCGCCTATGGCGTCGACCGGTCGGCGGCCGCGTTCCCCCTAGCCACTTCGGGTGGCGGGGGCCATCCTGAGGAGGTGAGAAACCTTCCAAGCGGCACCGTCACCTTCCTATTCACGGATATCGAGGGTTCGACCCGCCTACTCGAGGAACTGGGGCCGGACAGATACGCCGCCGCTCTTGCGGAGCACCGCTCCCAGGTCCGGGCGGCCTTCGCCGCTCATCTAGGCGTCGAGGTCGACACTCAGGGGGACGCCTTCTTCGTTGCCTTCCCCGACGCCCGGGAGGCCGCGGCCGGCGCGATCGAAGCACAAGCCGCACTCGCCGGTGGTCCGATCGGAGTCCGGATGGCGCTGCACACGGGACGACCAACGGTGACGGAAGAGGGATACGTGGGGGTCGACGTCCACCGCGCGGCCCGCATCTGTGCCACCGCGCACGGCGGGCAGGTGGTTGTTTCAGCGACCACACGGACAGCTTTAGGCGATACCGAGATCATGGACCTCGGCCTCCACCGGCTGAAGGACCTCGGTCAACCGGAGAAGCTCTTTCAGCTCGGAACCGAGAAGTTCCCTCCACTGCGATCGCTGAACGCGACGAACCTTCCCGCGCAGCAAGGGGATCTGGTTGGACGTGAAGCAGATGTAGCCGCGCTGACCCGCGTCCTGCGCGCCGGCGAGAGTCGCATAGTCACGCTGACGGGAGCCGGCGGTTCCGGGAAGACGCGCCTCGCCTTGCAGATCGCCGCCGAACTCGTGGACGAGTTCAAGGATGGCGTCTTCTGGGTCTCATTGGCATCGGTCACGGATCCCACACTCGTTCTCCCAACGGTCTCCGCTGAACTCGGAGCGAAGGTCGATCTGACCGAGCACATCGATGAGCGACGGATGCTGCTGCTTCTCGACAATCTGGAACAGGTTCTCGACGCGGCGCCGCTGATCTCGGACCTACTTCGGGCGTGTCCCAATCTGTGTGTCCTGGTGACCAGCCGGATACCACTTCGGATCCAAGGAGAAGTCGAGTATGGATTGGCACCGCTCCCGATCGACGACGCCGTGAGTCTGTTTCAGCAGCGGGCGAGGGGCAACTCGTCCGCATCGGTCGTCGCCGAGATCTGCCTCAGGGTCGATTGCTTACCGCTTGCCGTCGAATTGGCGGCGGCAAGAACCACGCTCTTTTCGCCTGAGGAACTGCTGGAGCGACTGTCGCAACGTCTCCCTCTTCTCACCGGTGGACGTCGCGATGCACCGGAGCGGCAACGCACCCTTCGGGCAACGATCGAATGGAGCTACGAGCTGCTCGACGAAGAGGAGAAAAAGCTCCTCCAGGATGTCTCGATCTTCGCGGGTAGCTTCGACGTGCGTGGGGCAGAGGTCGTGGCCGATGCCGCGCTGGACACGCTGCAGTCGTTGGTCGAGAAAAGCCTTCTGCAACGATGGGGCTCGGGCAGGTTGCGGATGCTCCAGACGGTTCAAGAGTTCGCCGGCGAGGAACTCGCGGACGCCGGACGCTACGACGACGTGAGGCAGCGACACGCTCGATACATGTTGGACGTCGCGACATCGGCCAACCTCTCGTCGGACTCGGCGGGACCTCAAAGGAACGACCTCCTTGAGCCCGAGGTACCCAACGTGCGTGCGGCGCTACAGGGATGCTTAGAGAACGACGAGACCGAGGACGCGCTTCGTTTAATGGTTGCTCTAGAGCACTTCTGGGTTGGGACCCTTCCGTTCGAAGCGATCTCTTGGTTCGAGAGACTGATGTCAAGCGACGAAGAACTTCCACCTCGATTGAAAGCCCAGGTCTTCCGGTCGTGGGGAGGCATCGTATTCATCACGGGCCGGTTCGAGGAGGGCAAGGCGATCTATGAGAAAGCGCTCGCGATCTACGAGCGGATCGACGACGAGCAAGGCATCGCCGGGATCTTGCATCGCCTCGTGATTCCTCTGGTACTGAACGGCGACACTCAAGAGGCACGTGCCTTCAACGACCGCGCTCATGAGATATCCAAGCGCTACGACGATCTGAAAGCGATCGCCGTCTCGGTCGGTAGCGAAGCAGGTATCGAGTTCTCCGAAGGCAACGACGAACTAGGGCTGTCGCTGCTGCGCGAAAGCGCCAAACTTTCAGAGGAATGCGGCTTCCACTGGTGGAGGGCCGGGAACCTCGGGTCTCTCGTCGAAAACCTCTACCGGTTGAAAAGACTGGATGAAGCGGAAAGCACCTGCCGGGAGGCGATCGCGCTGGCGCACGCCATCAAGGAACGACAATGGACGATCTTCGACCTCGCTCTCATGGCGCGCATCTGGGCGCACACGGACCGCCTCGAGGACGCCGGTCGACTGTGGGGGGGGATCGAAACCGAGGAAGCGCGCGCACCGATCGGTCAGTGGGAGAGCGAGAAACACGAGTACTCGTCCGACCTTCCTCTCGAACTACCGGAGTTCGAACGCGGGCGCGAGCATGGCCGGAAGTTCTCCCTTGACGAGCTCGTCGAGTTGGCTACAGCTACTGCTTAGGCGGTTGCCGCTAGGCCCCCAGGTGGTAGATCTGCCCCGGGTCCATGTCGAGACCGTTGGCGACCTGCCATAGGGCCGCAAGTGCCTTCAGCGCGTTGCGTTCCTCGAACGGCGCGAGCTCCGTCCGATGGTCGCCGAGGATGTGAACGAGCTTGTTGTAGCAATCGATCCATTCCGTTTGCGCGGGATTCAGATCCACCTCGGTCGCGTTCCTCATCAGGCTTGCTTCCTCTCTCCCCCGCTGCCGGCGATCTCTCGTTCGTCGAGCACTCTCTTGGCTTTCAACTCGAAACGAGGCAGCGACTCGAGCTCGACCTTCTTCACATCGAAGCGAAGGCCTTCGTGCGCCTCGGCCAGTTCCTTTCCCAGGCGGCCGAGGAGCGCGTCGGACTCGGCGCCCGGCCGCGGGATCTCGACCAGGACCTCGATCTCGTCGCGGATGCCGTCCTTCGTGTACAGGTGGATCTGGAACTCGTCGATCTCGTCGTACTCCCGAACGATCGCCTCGACCGCTCGGGGATAGACGTTCGTTCCTCTGACGAGCTTCATGTCGTCGACCCGCCCGCGCAGCCCGCCGTCGTAGATATCGAAGGTCCTCCCACACGAGCAGTTGGAGGCCGGGACTTTGACGACGAGGTCGCGCGTTCGATAGCGGATCACTGGGATGAAACCGCGACCGAACGAGGTGACGACGCGCTCGCCCGGCTCGCCGTACTCGACGGGCTTCCCGCTTTCGGGATCGATCACTTCTTCGATGTAGTGGTCTTCAATGATGTGAGCGCCACCGGGTTGGTGGTCGCACTCGAACATCATGATCGTCCCGAGCTCCGTCATCCCCGCGGTGTCCCCTGCCTTCGCACCCCATTGCTCCTCGATCAGCTTCTTGCTCGCAGGGATCGAGCCGGCCGGTTCGCCCGACAAGATCACGCGCTTGACCGGGCCGTTCACGAGGTCGAGGCCCATCGCCCGAGCTTCCTGCGCCATCCGCAACGCATAGGTCGGCGTCGAGCAGACAACGGTCGCGTTCATATCGAATATCTGTTTCACGCGAGCCTCGGTCGTCATGTTGCCACCGGGCAACACGAGACAGCCGATCTTCTCGCATGCGTAGTGCGCGCCCCAGAATCCGACGAACGTTCCGTAGCTGAACGCAAAGAACACGGCATCGGAGGGACGGATGCCGAACCCCCAGAACCCATAGCACCACATCTCCGTGATCCACTCCCAGTCCTTCATCGAATCGAGGACCCTGATGGGGGTCTTGCCGGTCGTTCCGGACGTGAGGTGGTATCTGATCGCAGCGGACTCGGAGGCCGCGAGGATCGGGCCGTACGGAGGCTCGTCGAGTTGGCCCTGCATCCATTCCTCGCGCGTCATGAATGGGATCCGTTGTAGATCGTCTAAGGATCTGATGGAGTCGGCCGTCACTCCCGCATCGCTCAAACGCTTTGCCTGATAAGGCACCTGCGTTTCGGTCCACTCCAATAGATTGCGCAACTTGCGCGATTGCAACGCGTCGATGTCGGCTCGCGGCATCGTCTCGTGGCGCGGATTCCAATACGGCGAGTCCGTCATCGTGCCCCCTTGCACTGGAGAACGGTGCTGCGGTGTCCCTGGAGCGTAATACGAGTACCGTCTTGGCCCATGGGGACGGAAGATCTTCCGGTGCAGATGGCGTCACAAGCACGCGAAATCCTGCACGACATGCGAACCATCGCGGCCGAGAAGCTCGCCCCGATAGCGGCCGAGGGCACGCCGGGGCACGTCAACCGGCCCCTACTGAGGGCGCTCAGTGAGCACGGCATCCTCCCTCGACTTTTCCCCCGAGAACTCGGTGGTTCCGAGGAAGGAGAGGTTTCCGCGGCGATCCTGTGCTTGCTGCGGGAGGGGCTCGCCCAGGGTTCCACCGAAGCCGAGACGGCTCTGGCGCTGCAAGGCCTCGGCTCCTACCCCATCGTGCGGGACGCGAACGA
>JAXDJP010000119.1:0-3893 GCA_034665645.1 Actinomycetota bacterium
ACCCTCGTTGTAGAAGCCGGCGCCGTAATAGCCCGCGTTCCCATCGAGAGAGCTGCGGACAAGGGCAAGATCGAAGTTCGTCGCGTCGTTATAGACGCCTCCTCCGCTTCCTGCCCCTATCTGGTTGAAACCGGATCCGTCGTTGCTGTCGATGGAGCTGTCCTTCGCCAGAACGGTCGCGTTCCGCCCCGAGTTGTAGACCCCGCCCCCGTAGTAGCCGAAGTTCTGGTCGATCGAGCTGCCGTCGACCATCGCTGCGTCGAACGCATCGCCGCTGTTGAACACGCCACCGCCGGAACCGTCGGACGAGTTTCCGGCGATCTCACTCGAGTCGAGGGCCAGGGACATCCCCTCGCCCTCGTTGAGGACGCCTCCACCGGCGCCGAATGGGTACGATTCGCTGGCCGAGAAGTCGCTTCCAGAGACCAGGAAGAACCCACCCGCGTGGTTCCCGTCATCCGGCCCATTGTCGGATTCGCTCGCGTGCCCCAGGGACGAGTCGTCGAGGGACAGCAGGAAGTCGTTGCCCCCGTTGTAAACGCCACCCCCTCCGAAAGCGCTCGATTCGAAGCTGCCGAACGCGTTGTTCTTGAGGACGTCGCTCGAGGTGAGCTTCACGACCACGTGAGTTCCCGTGTTGGCGAGTCCACCGCCCGCGGCCGCGAAGTTCCCGAACGTACCGCTCTCGTCCTCGTCTTGGTCGCCGCTTATTCCTCCGAGGTGGATCTTGAAACCAGAGATCTCCGTGTGGTCCCCGGAGACCGCAATGCCGCCGCCGAGACCGTCCGGCACATCGCTCCCGCCGAAGAAGAATGCGTCGCCGGCGAAGTTGAACGAAAGAAGGCTTCGATCCAGTTCGACGTCGGACGCCTCACCGACGGTCGAGACACCTCCACCATCACCCCCGGTGTACTCGACGTCGCAGCCGTCGCCCCCGCAGTTGCCGCTGGTGTCGTCGGTGTCGGTGCCGCTGGTGCGGTTCAGCACCAGCTGGCTGCCGTTGACCTGAGCATTGGTGCCGGACCCGAAAGCCTCCTGCGAGAAGAAGTCCCCCTCCGACGCGGCGTCCATCTTGAGCGTCTGTTCGTCACCGTTCATGGCGATGGCTCCACCGTCACCTCCGGCGACGAAGCAGTCACGGGTCGAGCCACAACCGTCCCTATCCGAAATGTCACCTCCGGACGAGTTGAGGAACGCCGCGCTATCGGTGAGGACCAGCTCGGCCCCGTTCCCGGCCATGTTGATCGCGCCGCCGTCTCCCGCCTGGTAGTAGCAGGGATCGTCGGGCGTCTCGGGGTCGCCGTCGGGGCCGTTCCCGCCCTCGCACTCCGTTTGTTCTTCACCTGTGACGTTCCCAAAGAGCGTCGTCCTCGTCAGGTCAAGGGAGGCTCTGTCGCCGCGGACGTTGATGCCGCCACCATCGATGCCGTTCTCGTCGTGGCCGTCGCTGGCCGAACCCTCCGCGATCCACCACCATCCGTCCGGGTTGCTAGATCCGTTCTCGAAAGCGACCTGGATGTCATCGCCGTGAACGTCGAAGACGCGGTCCTGACCGTCCGCGAAAACCGCGCAGTTCGGCGGATCGGTCTTTCCGGCATCACAGCTGAACGTCGTATCGCCACTCACGTCGAGGTCGACCCCGGTGTCACCGGCGACGAAGTCCCCGTCGTTCGCGGCCCCCTCTTCGGTCAAGTGGTAGTCGCCGGCGGGAACGCCGATCACGTCGGCACCCGCTGCCGCATTCGCCTCTTGGATCGCGGCTCGCAAGGTACATGTGGTCGGGTCCACGACCGCGCGACAGAACCCATCTCCCGGATTCGTGTCGGGTGAATCTTGCGTGCTGTTCACCTGCGACGTCGCGGCAAGCGCCGGAGCCGCAAGTACCCCAACGGCCATGACTTGTATGGCAAGCAAAAGAACAGCGGGAAGTGCTAAACGACGGATAGACGCGCGCGAACGAATCACTTTCTCCGACCCTCCTGGGTTGTTGGACTTACAGATATCTCGTGCGATCTCGCGTGAACGCGGGACGAAAACAGAAACCCCTCCTGATCACTGGCAGACAACACCAGTCATCAAAGGGCGAGCGGTGCTCGACCGCAACGGATAAAGCGGGTGGTTTTGAGGAAAGTTGAGAGCTATCTACGCACTCCGCGCTAACGAAGGTTGCAAGATTCTGCGGACGCCGAAAGGACTAGTTAGGTGGCGTCGTCTACCTCTCTGCGCGCATGGGACAGACGGTGAGCTCTGAGCGCTAGTTGCATCCGAAGTTTGTGCTCCGGTTCCCGTAGCGACCAACCGGAGAGTTTCTCGATCTGCTTCAATCTGTACGTAACCGTGTGTGGGTGAGCGAACAGCAGACCGCCGGCCGCCTTGACGCTTCCATCCGCGTCGAAGAACGCCTCCAGTGTCTTTACGAGGTCGCCTTTCCTGCGGTCGTCGTACGTGATCAGGGGACCGAGCATCTGTTCCACGAAACGATCGATCAGCCCTGGTTCCACGCGCAAGAAGTGATACAGAAGAAGATCGTCGAAACGGTGAACGGGACCCTCAATGTCGAGCGCCGTCCCGATCTCAAGGGCCTCCCTCGCCTCGAGATAAGCGCGGCGTATCCCCTCGAGCCCCAGCTCCGGCCCCCCCATCCCGAAACACCAACCCTTACCGAGTTCCGATGCGAGTTTCTCCGCGATGAGATAGGCGTCGGTACTTGGGTCCGATGGCAACAGCGCGATCGTCTGATCGGCTTTCTGCAACACGATCGGATCGCCGGCGCCATTCGAGGCGGCATTCGATGCCGCCGCCGAAACCAAAGCCTCTTTCCGCGCGTCTTTCCCAGGGCCGGTGCCCACGAGAGCGAAGTAGCTCAGTGAAAGGTCGTAACCGAAGGAGTGGGCCCTCGACAGGATGTCCTCTGGGGGCGCATCGGAACCGTAGAGCAGGTCGGCGAGGAACTCTCGCCGAGCACCCTCCTGTTCCCTCACGATCGCTCGCTGCGCGCGGGAGTAGGCCTCAGCCACGGACGTAGATATCTGGTCCGTATATCGAAGAACCGCCTCTGCGAGGCTTATCGTCGCCTCGAGTGCGTCGCCATCGGATGCTCGGCATTCCTCCGCGAGGATGTCCCAGCAGACTCTCGACACCGTCCGGTATGCATGGAGCACGTCGTCTAACGGGATGCTCGCTTCGGCCCGGCGCGCGCCCACCTTCTCGATCGCGTCCAGCTCTTGACGCCCGACCTCGCGGCCGTCCTTCAAGACGTTGGACAGGGTCGCGACGTTGGCCCGGACGGCCTCACGCACATCGTCCAGCAGAGGGTCACCCGACCGGCCGTAAGACGGGACGACGTCCCAGATGGCGGCCGCGCAGGCCTCGACGACCTCTTCCAAACGTCCAAGGAACCGGCCGACTATCTCTTCGACCGGCACGACCCTCGTCATGGGGTACTCGTCACCTTCTGCAGAACGCGCCCGAGCGCCTCGCGAACCTGCTCGACGTCCTCATTTCCGACGTCCTCCGGAGTCTCGATCGAGTCGAGCGGATCCAATGCCGCCACCACGGCCGCCGAGCCTGTCTCCTGGACCACCAGGTTGCAAGGGAGATGGACGGCGGCCTCCATCTCGGACCCATCGATCTGCCGGCGCCCGACGATCGAGTTCCAGACACCCATGATGAGGTATTGACGTGCGTCCCCGGCCTCCGGGCCCAGCATCCCACCGACGTGCATCTCGGACAGGATCGAGAAGCCCTCACCTCGGAAGGCGAGACGAGACCTCAGAACGGCCTCGTCATAGCCCTCGGGGACCTCGACGGAGTACCCGTAGTCAGTCATCAACCCTTACGGTAACGCTTCGGATGCCCCTCCTAGCGATCCCCAACGTGTCCGAAGGGCGCGA
>JAXDJP010000120.1:0-3082 GCA_034665645.1 Actinomycetota bacterium
CGGCTCCTTCCTTCCGTTCCGGTTTTGCGGCGATCGTCGGACGCCCGAACGTGGGGAAGTCGACACTCGTAAACGCGCTCGTCGGTGACAAGGTCGCGATCGTCTCCGATAAGCCGCAAACGACTCGCAGCGCGATCAGAGGCATCCTCGACGGTCCCGATTCACAGGTTGTCTTGGTCGATACGCCCGGCTACCACAAGCCTCGGAACCTCCTCGGCAAGAGACTCAACGAACTCGTCAGGGCTGCGTGGGCGGACGTCGACATCGCACTCTTTGTGGTCGACGGACACTCTGGCGTGGGGACGGGCGATGCGAAGGTGGCCCACGACCTCCACGACGCAGGCTGTCCGGTCATCTGCGTCGTGAACAAGATCGACGCCATGAACAAGGGCGAGATCGCGGGGGCGCTCACCGGGGCATCGCGGCTGGGAGACTTCGCTCACTACGTGCCCATCTCTGCTCGCCAAGACGATGGCGTCGACCTGCTGCGCGGTCTGGTGATCGAGGCGATGCCCGAGGGCCCGCCGTATTACCCACCGGGGACGCGGCGCGATCAGCCTCCTCCGGCGTTCGTGGCGGAGCTCGTGCGCGAGAAGATCCTGTACCGGACGCGCGACGAGTTGCCCCATTCGGTTGCGGTGGTGACCGACGACTACGAGGAGCGGGAGGATGGCCTTCTCGAGATCCACGCAATCATCTACGTGGAGCGTGATTCGCAGAAAGGGATCGTCATCGGCAAGGGCGGCGCCAATATCAAAGCGATCGGAACGGAGGCTCGCGAAGAGATCGAGCTCCTCTTCGGCACGCGGGTGTTCCTCGACCTGAGGGTCAAGGTCGAGAAGGATTGGCAGCGTCACTCGCATGCACTCGAGCGCCTTGGGTTCGGACGCTGATGCCGGGCGCCAAGGCTTACGAGGTTCGCTCTCTCGTCAAGCGTTACGACGAACCATCGGTTCTCGCGAACGATCGCATCGACTTCTCGGTCGAGTCAGGCGAGGCCTTCGGCCTCTTGGGTCCGAACGGCGCGGGGAAGACGACTCTCGTCCGCCAGCTCGTGGGCTTGCTCGAACCAACCGCCGGCGAGATCTACCTCTTCGGAGAAAAGCTCGGCTCGAAGCGCTCCGGCGACAAGCGCATCTCGCGGACCGTCGCGTACCTGCCGCAAGGAACGCTCGCGCTCGGAGAGATGAAGGTGGCGGAGGCGGTGCGGTGGACGGGGATGTTGCGCGGCTTGGCTCGTACGCAGGCTACGTCCGCGGCCGAGGGTCTGATGGCATCTCTCGAGCTCGACGGTTTGGTGGACCGGCAGATAAGGAAGCTCTCCGGTGGCGAGAAGAGACTCGTCCAACTCGCGATGACTCTCGTCGGCCGTCTGCCGGTGTTGATCCTCGACGAGCCCACCGCCGATATCGCGGTCGAGTTGCGTCACAAGATCTGGGACCTGATAGCGGCCCGCTGCCGGGAAGGGGCCACCGTGATCTTGGTGACGCACGACGTAGCCGAGGCCGAACACGCGCTATCGCGCGTCGCGATCCTCGACCAGGGACGCGTCGTCGCCGAGGGAACCCCTGCGGCGCTCAAGGCGGATCTGGCTCATCGAACGCGCATCGAGGTCGTGGTTTCCGAATCCGCGGCGGGAGCGACCGAAGCCATCGCCGCCGACGCGGGCGGCGACGCACGGGTGCGCGGGCGTCACATAAGCATCTGGGTTCCCGCCGACGAGGCGATCGCGACACTCGAGAAACTCGTGGCGTCCCAAGGATCGGAGGCTTTCGAGGATCTCCGATTGATCACCCCGACCTTGGAGGACGTTTATCTGGAGGTCGGCGGACGATCGATGACGGAAGCGGAGGACGCGTCGTGAGCATGTCGACGACTCGCCTCGGTAAGTTCAAAGTCTTGTTCCAGATGCAGATGACGCGCGTGCGTACCGCGTGGCGGCCCTACCTGATCGTTTCGTCGGCCATGCCGCTGGGGATCGCGGTGTTGATGCGCGCCGTGATGGAACCCGCGCAGGTAGAGAGCTTCGGTCGCCAGATCGTCGCGGGCTCGGCGATCCTCGCTATCGCCATGACCGCGATCGTCATGCTGGCTCAACGCGTGGCGTCGCTCAAGGAAACCGGCGCGATCGACTTCTATGCGACGTTACCTGTGTCTCGCGCGGCCTTCGTAGCGGCCGTCCTCATCTCGTTCGCTCTGTTCGCCCTCCCGGGCCTCATCATCGTAACGACGCTCGGAGCCAAGCTCTTCGGGCTGTCCCTCGCCGCGCTGTGGCCGGCGATCCCCGTGTGGGCCCTTGGGTCGTTCGCTCTGGCAGGGATCGGAGTTGCGATCGGTTTCGGGGCGCGCGATGAGCAGCTGGCGGGCATGTATTCGAACCTCGCCATGATGGCCGTCCTGTTCCTCGGCATCCTTCCGGCCGCCAAGCTCCCGGGGTGGCTCTCGCCGGTGCGAGCCGTCCTGCCCTCGACCTACGCGGTCAACGCTTTGAAGCCGGGCCTCGAGGGACACCTGCAGTCGGGCCAGGCCCTCGATCTCTTGATCCTCGCCGGATTCGGCGCGTTATCCTTCTGGCTCGTACAAGGGCCCCTGTGGCCCCACTCGGAGTAGGGAGCCATGCCGCAAGCCACCGTTAAGACGTACGACTCACTGACCCGCACGGGCTCGCTCGTGTCGGACGACGGCGTCATCACGTACGAGATCACTCCGGAGTCGATGGACTCCAGCATGTTCAGGTTCCTGCGGCCGGGCCAGCGCATCACTTTTGACTGGGCCGGGTCCGAGGGCGACACCTCGAGCATCACGAACCTCCGCATCGGCATCGCCTAACCCACTTTTGTAATTTTCATACGCAGATCTGCGGCCACAGCCCGCGAAAGTGTTCGTACCGGCGGGATTGCCGGGGAGTAGGGGGGGCCGAGGACTAACCTTTGGCCCTCATGCCGGGGATCTATAAGGACGAGGGCATCGTCCTCAAAGCCATCAAATTGGGCGAGGCCGACCGGATCCTCACGATCTACACCCGGAGCAACGGCAAGGTCCGGGCCGTCGCCAAGGGGATCCGCAAGACGAAGAGCCGCTT
>JAXDJP010000121.1:0-4971 GCA_034665645.1 Actinomycetota bacterium
AGGGCTTGGATCTCTCCGGACAGCCATCCGTCGGGGAGCGCGGCGTCCTCGAGGGCCGGGCTTGCCGGTGAGGGAACGGTGAACGTTCCGTCGGGCCCCATCGACGGTGTGTCGTTGATCGGAACGATCGTCACAAGGTGCAGCCGCACGTCGGGATCGGCCGGGTAATAGATAAGAGACGTCGTTACCCAATCGAGGAAGTCGCCCGATCGCAGGTCGTACACCGTGAGGGTGAGCGGGTAGACCCCTCCATCGGACGACAACGTAGGCGTACCCAGCGTCTCGACCTCGTCGTCGATAACGAACGTTTTGGACTCGCCCGGGTCCAGTACTTGATCTGGATACGGGCGCGAGAACGCCTCCAACTCGTTCCCCGGCGCCGCGTCGAAGTTCTCGTGCAGCGCAGATCTCGAGCGCGCTCGTGAATAGACGCCGACCCTCAGGCCGAACCCCGTGACCGCTTCGGCACCCGGGTTAGAGATGCTTACCTTGATGTTGAGAGGCTGGTGGGGCTCGCGCCAGACGGGCTGCCCGACGAGCGTTATCTCCAGTGGGCCGGTGCCGGTTCCTTGCGCGTGAACCCCCTGCGGTAGCAACAAAGAACTCGCTGCAACCATCGACAGGAAGAACGAAAGGGCGCGGCGGGCGCGCCTAGAGCAAGCCATCCCAGCCAGGATAAAGACAAAGCGAGCCGAGGCCGGGGACCGACCTGCGACTTAAGGAGTTATCGGGACGCTACTTGGAGCCTCCGAGACGTCCGATCTTTTGATAGAACTCCGACCCGTATCGCTCGCGGGTCGTTTCGCCACCCTTCTTGCCGCCGATCTTCCCGATGCGACCGAAATGCTCTTCGCCGTACCTGGCCTTGGTGGTTTTCCCACCCTTACGGCCGGCTTCGGCACGGCTCATCTTCTGTGGCTTTTCAGAGGTGTTTTCCACCGGCAACCTCCCAGGCATGGGCCCCTCAAGGGTCTCGATTGTGTTTAGAGAACTCTGGATTACTTATGTACCCCTAGGGGAGAAGCCCGAAACGGCCGAGGGGCGAGATTGGCATTTAATCCGGCGCCGTTCGGTGCCGATGTGCCTAGAGATCGAAGTGGGATGGTGGGCGGCGCTCTCAGAAGGGGCAGAGGAGGCAATTCGTTCCGATGGCTAACGTGCACGAGTACCTGCGTTTTCTGGTGGACGAGAAAGCCTCGGACCTCCACGTCAAGGCGGGAGGGCCTCCTTACGTGCGCCTCAACGGGCACCTCAGGATCACGGACTTCCCGGCCCTCACCGCGGCCGACTGCGAGCAGGCGGCGTCCGACCTCATGGACGACGAGCAATCTCGCAAGTTCAAAGAGAAGGGCGAGGTCGACTTCGCATTCTCAGAGCAAGGGCTTGGCCGCTTCCGGATCAACGTGTTCCGTCAGAGAGGCTCGATCGGGATCGCCTGCCGGCGCGTCCTTCCGGGCAGCCCGGCGTTCGACACGCTCGGGCTTCCGCCGGTAGTGCAGACCCTCGCGGACGAGCAAAGGGGCCTTCTTCTGGTCACCGGTCCTACGTCGTCGGGCAAGACGACCACTACCGGGGCGATCATCAACCACATCAACCACACCCGGTCTTGTCACATCCTGACGATCGAGGATCCCATCGAGATCCTTCATGCAGACAAGAAAGCGATCGTCAATCAAAGAGAGATCGGACAGGACACCGAGAACTTCCACATAGCGCTCCGCTCGGCGATGCGTCAGGACCCCGACGTGATCTTCGTAGGAGAGATTCGCGATGCAGAAACCGTCAAGGTTGCGTTGCAGGCTGCGGAGACCGGCCACCTCGTTGTCTCGACGCTGCACACCACCGACGTCTCCGAGACCGTCAACCGCATCATCGATTTCTTCCCCCCACATCAGCAGAAGCAGATGCGGGTGTCACTTGCGTCGTCTCTTAAAGGGATCATCTCGCAGCGCCTCCTCCCGCGCAAAGACGGCGAAGGACGGATCCCCGCAGTCGAGGTGCTGGTGATGAACGGCCGTATCCACGACCTCGTTCTCAACCCGGAGCAGACGCACATGATCCACGACATCGTTGCGGAATCGTCGTTCTACGGGATGCAGACCTTCGACCAAGCTCTTCTGAATCTGTACCGGTCGGGCCTCGTCACCCTCGAGGACGCGATGAGAGGTGCGACTAACTCCCACGACTTCCAGGTTGCTCTTCGAGCGCAGGGACTGCAGCCGGTCTCTTAAGAAGCCCCGGAAGCACGTTCCCCGTACCGCCTTGTAGCCCGGCGCGCTCGCGCCTACTGTGAAGAAACAGCGCGCTGCAAAGGGATGTGCATGGGACGAAGCATCGAGACGGAGATCCTTATCGATGCGCGCCCTGCCGATGTGTGGGCGGTGTTGTCGGACCTCGACCGGTACGAGGAGTGGAACCCATTCATCGTTGCGGCTCGGGGCCAGTTGTCGCCGGGCAGCAAGCTCAAACTGACCCTGAGGGCGGGGAAGACGAGCGTCAAGATCGGGCCGAAGGTGACCGTCGCCGACCCCGACCACGAGCTCCGATGGCTGGGGCATCTCGGGATCCCCGGCATCTTCGACGGGGAGCACGTGCACCATCTCGAGCCGACGGAGGAAGGCACCACCTACAAGCAGTCTGAGGAGTTCGGCGGGATGTTGATCCCGTTGATGGGACGCCTTCTCAAGGACACCGCGGCGGGATTCCGCGCGATGAACGCTGCTCTCAAGGAGCGCGTAGAAGGGTCTGCGGTCCGAAGCTAGGGTCTGTTTCATGTCCTTGGCGGAACTACTGGCAGACGGTTCTCCCGTGATGTCTCTCGCGGCCCATTTCCGAGAGGCCGGGCACGAGGTCTATCTGGTGGGGGGGCCGGTCCGCGACGCCTTTCTCAACCGGACCTCGTTGGACCTCGATTTCGCAACGGACGCGACGCCCGAGGAGACGCTTGCCATCGTCAAGCCACTGGCGGATGACGTGTGGCTGCAGGGGATGACGTTCGGAACGGTCGGAGCACGCGTCAAAGGTGAGCACGTCGAGATCACCACGTTCAGGACCGAGAAGTATCAGCCCTCGTCGCGCCACCCCGAGGTGAAGTTCACCGCCGACGTCAAGACGGATCTGTCGCGGCGCGACTTCACGGTGAATGCGATGGCCATCAAACTCCCGGAGAAGGAAGCCCTCGATCCGTTCGGGGGCCTCGAGGATCTGAAGGCGCGCTTGCTGAAGACGCCGATCGACCCGGACGATTCGTTCTCCGATGACCCCCTCCGGATGCTTCGCGCGTTCCGCTTCGCGTCGCAGCTCGACTTCAACATCGATCCGTTGGTGCTCGAGGCGATCGCACGTCTCAAGGACATGATGTCGACGATCTCCCGGGAGCGCATCCGCGACGAGCTTTCCAAGCTCCTTCTGGGCGTGGCGCCGGCGAAGGCGCTGACCCGGGCGGACGACACGGGGTTGACCACAACCTTTCTTCCAGAGCTGTCGTCCCTGAAACTCGAACAGGATCCCGTTCACCGTCACAAAGACGTGTTCTCGCACACGCTCGCCGTGATGGAGCGAACCGAACCCGTGCTCGAGTTGCGGATGGCGGCGCTCCTTCACGACATAGGTAAACCGAAGACGCGCAGGATCGGGCCGGACGGTGTCTCGTTCCACCACCACGAAGTCGTGGGGGCCGAGATGGCAAAGACGCGTCTCCGCGAACTCAGATATCCGAACGGTTTCGTGCAAGAAGTTTCCGAGCTGATACGACTCCATCACCGGTTCCACACGTACCGACTTGGATGGAGTGATTCGGCCATCCGCCGCTACGTTCGAGACGCCGGCCCGCTGTTGGGGCGGCTTAACGATCTCGTGCGCGCCGACTGCACCACGCGTAACACCGCCAAAGCAAAACGCCTCGGCGAGCGCATGGACGAGCTCGAGGAGCGGATCAAAGACCTTGCTCAGCGGGAGGAGATATCGAAGATAAGACCGGACCTCGACGGCAAAGAGGTCATGGACTTCCTAGGTCTCCAGCCCGGCCCCCAAGTTGGTGAAGCGCTGGGCTTCCTCCTGGAGCTGAGGCTTGACGAAGGCCCTCTCGGCAAAGAAGAGGCCTACCGCAGGCTCAAGGGATGGGCCGAAGAACGCGGCTTGGGCGTTCGTGGCTGAGCGCCCCGGCAAGGCGCATCCCGGCGGGCCGTATTTCGAAGCGATCGGGGATCTCCTCGGTGAGGCCTATCTCCGGTACAGCTTCACGAAGGGCACGGAGCAGGAGGTGAGGTTCCTCTTGGAATTACTCGACCTTCCCGAAGGCGCGCGCGTGCTCGACGTCGGATGTGGACCCGGCCGGCATTCCGTCGCTTTCGCGAAAGCAGGTCTTGCGGTCACCGGCGTCGACATCTCGCGGCGTTTCCTCGACATCGCAGCAGACTCCGCTCGTGAGGCCGGGGTCGGCGCGTCGTTCTTCGTGGTGGACGCGCGACAGATGCCGTTCGACGATGAATTCGACGCGGTCGTCTCCATCTGCCAGGGCGCGTTCGGATTGATGGGGGAGGACGACTCGTTGGTGTTGCGCCGCATGATGGAGTCGGTGAGACGAGGGGGCCGGGTGGTGCTGACGGCTTTCAGCGCTCTTCACGAAGCTCGTTACCCACGGCCCGAGGTCTCACTCGACCCCGACGCGGGGATCGTGCACGAGTTGACCTCGGTGAAAGACGAGCAAGGTTCGGATCACGCGGTCGATCTATGGACCGGCGTCTACACGCCGCGCGAATTGCGTCTCCTTGCGATCGGCGTCGGACTCGTTCCAGAGTTCGTTTGGTCGGTCGCTCCCGGAGACTTCGCACGCCGGCGCCCGGATCTAGAGCATCCCGAGTTCATGCTCGTCGCGCGTCGCCCCTAATCGGGTTCCTTCGAGCTCATGCTTTGCGAAAAGAAGATCCGAGAGTGCTGTGCTCCCCGCCCTCCCACGCCGGCCGCAGCACA
>JAXDJP010000122.1:0-6210 GCA_034665645.1 Actinomycetota bacterium
CTTTCCTTGCCGACCGGTCCGCCTCCGAGCGTGACTCTTTGACCGCCGTTCGCAGATCCTTGAGCTCGACCGTGAGAGCCGAATTCCGCTCCCTCTCGGCGCGGACCGCCGCCGCCGCTTCCTCCCGGACCTTGCGTGCCTCCTCGCGGGCCTTGCGAACCTTCTCCTTCTCGCGCTCAAGCGCTTTGGAAGCGGCGAGCTCGGGATCGCGCGCCGGTCGGTTGGCTTTGATGGCCGGCGGGGCGCCGCGCAACTCCTCTTCCCAGCCGTCGGGACGCTCGGTCAACAGCCGAAGCACCTCCGCGTCCGCACGCGACAGCGGATGCTGTTTCTCATTCAGCCACTCCGCGATGCGCGGGCGGAAGGATTCGTCCTCCAGCGCGTCCATGAGCGTCTTGCGGTGCGGTGCAAGCGCTTTGGGAGCGAAGCTTCTGATCGGACGCAACCTCGCGGGGAGTTCCTGAGCGGGGGTCGCTTTCAAGAAAGCACTTAGGCCGCGCACCGCAGCGCGCGCCGCGTTCTCTGGAAGCTGAGCCATCAGACCACTCCGGCGCGGTGCAGACCCTCGATCTCCTCGGTCGCCAAACCGAACTCTTCCAGGATCGCGTCGGTGTGTTCACCCATCCCCGGTGGGGGCAACCGTTTCACTTGGCCCGGCGTTTCGCGGAGCCGGATCGGGTTCCCCACATGTTTCCACGACGCGCCATCCGGGAGCTCGTCTTCGACCACCATGTCGCGATGCAAGAGCTGGGGATCCTCGAAGGCCTCGCCGAGGTCGTTGACGGGTCCCACGCAGGTGTCGAGATGCGAGAGCTTCTCCATCCACTCCGCCCTCGTTCGCGACGAGAACAGCTCGTTCAGTTCACCGATCACTTCGGAACGGCGCTCCCCCCTCGCAAAGGCGTCGTCCTTCAGGTCCGGGCGCTCGAGCGCGTCGCACAACGCCATCCAGAAATGCGACTCGAGCGCTCCGACGGACAACCAGCCGTCCGCCGCGGGGTAGACGCGGTAGCAGGGGTGCGCGCCCGAGAGATGCATGCGCTCCCTCTCCGGCGCGACGCCGGTGGCTACGAACTCGGCGGCGTGGATCGACAACCATGAGAACGCGCCGTCCATCATGGAGATGTCGCAGAACTCCCCACCGCCGCCTGCCGCGCGGCGATAAAGCGCGGCCATGATCGCGATCACCGCGGACATGCCGCCTCCCGCGAGGTCGCCGATCTGCACGCCCGGCGTAACCGGGCGGCGGCCCTCTTCCCCGTTGATACCGAGGACTCCCGCGTACCCGATGTAGTTGATGTCGTGTCCCGCGGTTTGCGAGCGCGGCCCGTCCTGTCCATAACCGCTGATCGCGCAATAGACGAGCTCTGGGTTGCACGCCTTCAGAGCGTCGTAGCCGACGCCCAACCTGTCCATCACGCCCGGTCGGAACGACTCGATCACGACGTCGAAGCCCTCCACGAGCTTTAGGAGGAGATCCCGACCCTCGGGCTTCTTCAGGTTCAGCGTCAGCGAGCGCTTGTTCCGATTCAGAGAGACGTGTGCCGCCGAGAAGTCCCCGACCATCGGCGGCGTCCAGCGGATGTAGTCGCCCTTGCCGGGCTCTTCGACCTTCACCACGTCGGCCCCGAGATCGGCCATCAGGAGGGTGGCGTAGCCCCCCGGAAGGAGCCGCGTCAGGTCCAGGACTCGCAGGCCCTCGAGGGGGCCGCTCACTCCGAGGTGGCTCCCTCTACCGCCGCGGCCCCGGACTGTTCCTCGACCGCGTCGGTGGCTCCGCACCAGCGGCAAGTGATGCTCAGGGTCTCGTGCTCGAGGACCTCTTCCTCCTCGATCGAGAGGTCTCCGGCGAGGTTGTAGTGATGGAAGGCCCGCACCTTCTTGGTCTCGACGACGTCGAACCTGGTGCGGTTCCCACAGGCGGCACAGCGATATCCGGTCATGGGCTGAGGATAGATGTTCTTGCATAGGCGAACATATGTTCGCTATCGTGAGCAGTCCGTGCTGCACCAGACCTCTTTCGACGAGCTTGGAACCCCCCTGAGCGGGGCGACGTTCTGCGTCCTCGACCTGGAAACGACCGGCGGGTCCCCGGAAGACGACTCGATCACCGAGGTGGCCGCCCTCAAGGTCCGGCGCGGCGAGGTCGTGGGGAGCTTCCAGACGCTCGTCAACCCCCAGCGGCCGGTCCCGGCATTCATCCGAGCCCTCACGGGGATCAGCAACGAGGATCTGGTCGACGCCGAGCCGATCGACGCAGTGCTGCCGTCGCTCTTGGAGTTCGTGAAGGGAACGGTGCTCGTCGCCCACAACGCCCGGTTCGACGTCGGCTTTATCAACATCGCGCTTACCCGCCTCGACTACCCGCGTCTGACGAATCGGGTGCTCGACACCGCGCTCCTCGCACGGAAGATCTTGGCGGGAGAGGTTCCGAATCACCGGTTATCAACGCTCGCCGGCTATTTGCGGACCGCGCATCAACCCTGTCACCGAGCGATGCCAGACGTCCTCGCAACGGTCGACCTGTTGCATCACTTGATCGAGCGCGTCGCGGGCTTCGGCATCACGACGCTCGAGGATTTCTGTTCGATCTCCTCGACGCGCCTCGACGGGACGTTCCGCAAGATCACTCTCGCCGCAGATCTCCCCCGCGGGATCGGCGTCTACCGCTTCCTCGGCTCGCAGGGCCAAACGCTCTACGTGGGGAAGGCGACCGACGTGCGGAGTCGCGTGCGCTCTTACTTCTTCGGCGATCCCCGCAGACGCATGCGAGATCTACTGCGCGAGACCCAGGACCTCAAGATCGAGCAACACGCGACGCTGCTCGAGGCAGAGGTTGCCGAGGCGCGCGCCATCGCCCTCGAGAAGCCTCCATACAACCGGCGCGGGAAGAACGAACGGACCTGGTACGTGAAGATCGCCTCCGAGCGATCTCCCAAGGTCGCAACGGCTCGCACCCCGAAGGAGGACGGCAGCACCTACCTCGGCCCCTTCCCTTCCATGAAGACGGCAAAGGCGGTCATCGACGCGTTGCGAACGGCCCTTCCCATCCACCGCTGCACCGAGCCCCGATCCTGCAACCGCTGCGCGTTCCACGAGTTCGGGACGTGTGCCGGCGGCGATGCCGACGCGCACCGGGCCGCGGTCGACGCGGCCGGTGCGGCCGTCGTCGGAGATTTCGCCCGCGTTCTACAGCCCTTGCGTGAGCGCATGTGGACGCTCGCCGATAAGCAGCGGTTCGAAGAGGCGGAAGAGGTGCGCTCGCAGGCAGCGTTCCTTGCCTCGGTGATGCAGCGCGCGTCGGAGATCCGGTGCTTGCAGGACGCCGGTGACGTGGTCATCGCGTGCGATAACCGTTTCATCCTGGTCAGGAACGGGCGCATGGTCGCGGCCCGCCACGCGGCATCGGAGAGCGCTGCTCTGCGCGAGTTGTTCTGCGATGCCCCCGACGTCGAGAAGTCGAGTTTCCTCTCGGCGGTGACGGAACGAGAGGCCGCGGTGATCGCGGGATGGTTCCGCAAGCAGAACGGGATAGCGCGCTTGGTGTCGGTGTCCGGGACGTGGGCGATGCCGGTCACCGCTCGCCCCACCTTTGACTTCCGATGCCCGGAGAAGGGCGAGAGGAGACTCGTCAGACTTCGTTAGAGGTTTGAATGAGGCGATCGAGGGCTTCCGCTGCAGCCCCACCATCGATCGCGCCGGCCGCGACCTCGATCCCCTGGGCCATATCGGGTGCTCTATCCGCCGCGACAAGACCGGCCGCTGCGTTCAAGACGACGATGTCTCGCCGAGGGCCCGGCGTTCCCTTCAGAACGTCGCGCACCAAGCCCGCGTTCTCCTCGGCGGTTCCACCCGCGACGTCAGAAGTCGTCGCGGGAGCGAAACCAAGGTCGCTGGGGTCGATGGTCCATTTGCGGATCTCTCCTCCGACGAGTTCGGTCACGTGCGAAGGGCCGGAGGTCGCGAGCTCATCGAGGCCCCCGTTTCCGTGGAACGCCAGCACGTGCTCGCTGCCGAGGCGCGCCAACGTCTCGACCATCTTGTCCACCATCCTGGGGTCGGCCACCCCGAGAGCTTGAGCCGTTGCGCCGGCGGGGTTCGTGAGGGGGCCGAGGAAATTGAAGATCGTCGCGGTTCCCAACTCGCGCCGAGTTCCCCCCGCGTGACGCATCGCGGGGTGGAAGAAAGGCGCGAAGCAGAAACCGATCCCGGCCTTCGCGATGCACGTGGCGACGGCCTCCGGAGGAAGGTCGATCTTGACGCCGAGCGCTTCCAAAACGTCGGCCGAGCCGGCCTGGGACGACGCGGCCCTGTTCCCGTGTTTCGCCACAGGAACGCCGGCGCCCGCGCAGACGATGGCTGCGGCGGTCGACACGTTGAAGGTTCCGGAGCGATCACCTCCGGTCCCACACGTATCGAGAACGTGCCTCCCACCGACGTCGACGTGCTCTCCGTAACGACGCATGGTCGTGACAAGTCCGACTATCTCGTCAGGAGTTTCACCTTTGGCACGGAGTGCCACCACGAACCCGGCGATCTGAGCTGGGGTAGCGGCTCCCTCCATGATCTCGACCATCGCGGCGCCCGCCTCTTCTTCGGAGATCGACTCACCGGCGATCAGCCGCGAGAGGAGGTGCCCCCAGTGGAACGTTCCGTCGGTCATGTCGAACTCAGCAGGCGAGCGAATGCCAGGGCATAGATGGACGCGCAGCGCTCCAACTCGTCGAGGTCGATCGACTCGTGGGCGGTGTGCGCAACGGCGATGTCGCCTGGCCCGCAAACGACAACGTCCGCGCCGGTATCTCTCAAGAAGCGCGCGTCGGATGCTCCGCGGAAGCCCATGATCTCGGCATCGTTACCAGTGGCTTCGGCGATCGCGCCGCACATCTCCCTCACGAGACTGGCGTTTTCGGGGATCTCGAACGGGGTCGCCTCGAACTCGAGTTCCACCGTCGCATCGAGGTCGGGGAACTTCTTGCGCGCAAGATCGAGCGCGGCGTCGATCGAGGCCCTCACGTCGGCCTGCGACTCCTGCGGGATGCTTCGTCGATCGACTTCGATGACGCAGCCTGCAGGGATGATGTTGGTCTTCTCCCCGCCCTTGATCGTGCCGACGTTGATGCTCGGCCCCCCCAACAGCTCATGCTTAACGTCGGGAAGCGTTTCCTCCAAGCGCAGGACGATCTCGGACATGTGCTTGATGGCGCTGACGCCGCGTTCCGGGGCCGAGCCGTGGCCCGCGACGCCCCGCGTGGAGATACGGAACCAGTTCGCCCCACGCTGGGCGCGTACCAGTCGCAGCGATGTTGGCTCTCCAACGATGGCGACGTCGGGCTGCAGGATCTTTTCGTCCACGAGGTAGCCCGCTCCCTGGAACCCCATCGTTTCTTCGTCGGCCACGAGGGCAAGCTCGAGCGTTCCCTGCGGCTCGAAACCGGCGGCTTTCAGCACGGCGACGGCCTCGAGCGCGGCCGCTACCGGTCCTTTCGCATCGGCCGAGCCGCGGCCGTGCATGTGACCGTCCTTGATGTCGCCGGAAAAAGGGTCGGCAGCCCACAGCGCGGGATCGCCCACGGGGACGACGTCGATATGCGAGCAGTACGTGAGGGTGGGGCCGGTCCCCCCCGACCACCGCGCTACGACGCTCGGTCGGTCGGTCTGCGCCTCGTACTCCGTAACCTTCAGACCCAGTTCGTCGCACATCGAGTGCACGAGGTCGGCCGCGGCTTTCTCTTCGCCCGGCGGGTTCTCCGAGGGCGTGCGCACCAGTCGCTGCAAGCGGTCGACGAGGCGATCCCTGTCGACCAGCCCCGCGGATTGCTCGCCAGAAAGGCTCATGCTCTGCCACACTGAAGGGGATGACCCTCTACCAAGTGTTCCTCCTGGCGGTGCTCATCCTGTGGCCGTTCGTGATCATGGGATTGCTGTTCCTCATGAGCAAGCTGGAGAAGTACGTCAACACATCTGACGCCGACACGCCTCAAGAGGCTGGGCTGGAACCTGTGGCCGGACGCTCTCAGGAGCGGGAAGTGAAGATCGTCTTCGGCGATCAGGTCGTCGGCGAGAAGAACTGACTCATACTTCAGCAACGCACTCGATCTCTACCCGAGCACCACGCGGAAGCGCCGCCACCGCGAACGCGGCGCGCGCCGGAGGTTCCTTTCCAACGTAGCCCGCGTAAACCTCGTTGAAGTCGGCGAAGTCGGCGAT
>JAXDJP010000123.1:0-4903 GCA_034665645.1 Actinomycetota bacterium
AGAGCACATATATAGCCACCGAGAGCGACGCGCCCGTCCGGCTCGCCGAGCAGCTCGGCCGCCTCCTCAGCGTCGATCGAGCTCAGACCGTTCCATCGCTCGTCGAGATCGGCCGGATCCAGGGCCCCGCCCGGAAACACCGCCGTTCCTCCCATGAAGCGAAGGTGCCGGGGGCGGATCGTCAGGAAAACTTCCATGCCGGTCGGGACGTCGCGAACGAGCACGAGCGTCGCCGCCCGGCGAGGCTCTACAGCGAAGGAATCCTTAGATTCGACTGCGCTCATCGAAGGTATGTTCTCTCCTTCAGGCAGCTCGAACTCAAGGAGGATGTAGTGGCAGTCAAGTTCCTCAGCGAAGAATGGGCGTCGACCATGACCGGCGCACTGAACGCTTCAGAAGATTTCAAGAAGGCAGCTTCGGGCCAGCAGGTGAAACTCCAGCAAGTCGTCACGGATGCTCCCGACGGTGGCGAGGCCAAGTACTACTTCACGCTGTCCGACGGTACCGCGGAGGTCGCACTGGGCGAACTAAGCGATGCCGAGGCCACGCTCACGCAGTCTTACGACACCGCGGTGGCCATCACCAAGCAGGAGCTGAACGCACAGAACGCTTTCATGCAGGGCAAGCTCAAGATCTCGGGAAACATGATGAAGCTGATGCAGCTTCAAGGCGTCTTCAACGCCATGCCCAAGGCCGCCGCCGACGTCGAGGTCGAGTACTAGATCCCATCGATCGCATTTGTTTCAAGAAAGGCCCCCGAACATCGGGGGCCTTTCCTTTTGTGCCAACCCGCGTCGGCTACTGCCTCGGCCCGCTAAAGTCGGCCGATGGAGATCGTCTATCCGTTCATCGAGGGTGTCGCCAAGACGGTGATCCGGGTGATGGATTACGACATTCGCACCTACGGTCACGAGAACATCCCCCAGACCGGCGGAGCGGTCCTGGCGTCGAACCACGTCGGGTACCTGGATTTCGTTTTCGACGGTTGGGCCGCGTATCAACGAGGTCGCCGCGCGCGTTTCCTTGCGAAGAAAGAAGTTTGGAACAACAAGGTCGCGGCCGTACTGATGAATGGGATGGGCCACATCCCGGTGGATCGAGCCGCTGCTCCACAGCAGGCATTCGCGGCGGCCGAGGAGGCGCTTCGGAACGGTGAGATCGTCGGCATGTTCCCCGAGAGCACGATCAGTCCGTCATTCGTACCGCGGCCCGGCAAGACAGGTTCTGCACGCCTGGCGCAGAGTGTTGGCGCGCCGCTGATTCCGGCAGCCGTCTGGGGAACGCAGCGCATCCTCACCAAAGGACGGCCGAAGAATTTTCAGCGCCACATCGCGATAGTCGTGAACGTTGGCCGGCCCATCGAAACGTTCCCGGACGACGACCCGCGCGTCACGACGGAAGAATTGATGAAGCGGATCGGAGACCTATTGGTCGACGCGCAGCAGCGCTACCCACAGAAACCGGCGAACGACGACGACCGCTGGTGGCTCCCCGCTCATCTCGGGGGAACCGCTCCGACTCCTGAAGAGGTCGAGCACCGACTCCCGGGGCCGGGCAAACCCTTTCCCGAGCAGCCTTAAGGCGCGATCAGCCGCGAGTCCCCGAGGTTTGAGTTGCCCTCGAGGAAGTGCGTGTTGGCTACCTCTCCTTCGTAGGGTCCGTGGTATTTGAGGATGTAGAAACCGTTGCGGATATCCGTGACGTAGATCAACCCATTCCTGATGATCGGGTAGCTCCACATCACTACCTTGTCGCGTCCGGAACTTAGAGCGGGATCCTCGGTAACGACCGCGGGAAGGGGCTCGGGCATGTACTCGGCCGCCTGAGTTGGGTGCAATGGATCGGTCAAATCGATCGCCTGCAGACCCCCCGAGTGCCACGTCACGATCGCGAGATGCTTGGTCAGCGTCGGGTTGTGCGATGAGTAACTCGAGAAATTCTCCTGGTCCTCGGGGACGGAGTCGCAATAAGACGGATCGTTCTGCGGGAGCTTGTAGTCGGACACCACCTTGGGTTGCGTCGGGTCCTTGATGTCGACGATGCGGACCCAACCCCACGGACACCCGTGCTCCGCGAGCACCCCCCCGAACTTGCCGTAGACCTCATCGGTCGTAAGCACGTAGTGCCGGCGAGGCAACTTGATCGCGCTGTGTGCCCCGGGGTTACCCCAGTGCACGCGATTCTGGATGGGAGTTACCAACCCGACCTCGGGCTTCGGCTTCCCCTCCGCGAAGTCAGAGGTATCGACGATGAAGAATCCACCTCCGAGATATGCGAGGTAAGCCAGCTTGCCGTCGTTCGAAACGGTCAGTGAGTGAAGACGGTTGTCGGATTCCTGGTCGGGGATAACGGTGTTCCACGTTCCCAGCTCGGTGAACTTTCCCTCCCGTGCGTCCGAGATGTCTGTCACGAGAAGTTGCGTGTTGCCTCCTGGAGTCGACTGGAACATCAAAGCGCGCCCGGGAGTATCGGGGTCGTCCCAGAGATACATCTCGTGGGGGTCGACGCTGGGGATGTACTCATGCAGCAGTTTCGGGTGTCCCGCGTTCTTTCCGGAGATGTCGTAGAAGCGATAGACGTCGTCCTTCACTTGGCTTGAGGGCCCGCATTCGTGGATCTCCGGGCTGCAGTTGGACGCCAGGTTCATGATGATCAGTAGTTGTTTCTCCGGCCACACGCGAAGCTCGCGCGACGTCTCCCCGTCGTTGCCTTCGTTGGGGGGGCCGATCACCTCTGTTCTATGCGGATGCGCCGGATCCTTGACGTTGAAAACGAAAACGCCTGCGTTCGGATGTGCGCCTCCATCCGTACGGCTCCCTATGTAGACGTAGTGGCGATACATCGCGATCGCCGCGTTCATCCCCCGATTCATGAGGCTCCGGTGGGCGATCAACTTGAAGCTGCCCGGCGGCTTCGCGGCCGCTCTATCGGTGCGCGCGGTCGCGGAGGTCGGCAAGGCCGCGACGAACGGGACGAGCAGGGCGACGATGGCAACGGCGAACACGGCTCTTCTCTTCAACGGGAGTCCCCTCTCCGATAGCGAAGCGGTTAACGGAGAGATTCGACGGTGGCGGCCTCCTTCCTACCTAAAACGGACAAAACCCCCGAAGCTAGGCGTCCGGCGAGAGCTTCGGGCGGAGGATCCGAAGCGCAGCCAAGAGCACGACGAGCAGGATGAGGAGCGGGAACGCAGCCCCCGCGATGACGATGGTTGCCGATACGACCGCAAGGGCGGCGCCCACGGCGCGTTCCCATGCCCGGCCGATCGTGCTCTGAGGTTTCACGTCCTCGGCCGCTAAAGCTCCTGCCTCGGCGATGTTCAAAGTGATCGTGCTCATCGACGTCTTGTCCTCGAGGAACCTGATACGCCCACGCAGTTGCTCGATCTCGGCCTGGACGCCGGCGACCTCACGCTGGATGCGGATCGTGTCCGCCACGGACGTGGCTTTGTCGTACAGACGGAGAAGCACGCCCTCCTGAGCCTCCGAGTTGAGGAGTCGGGATTTCAGATCGACGAACTCCTGCGAAACGTCCTCGCCCGTGACGGTTTGGCCGGTCACGTCACCGAGTCCTTCGGCGTCCTTCAGCGCGGACTCGAAAGTGGAGGCCGGCACTCGGATCACGATCGACCCACGTTTCGCGTTCTTGTCGTCAACGGAAGACGAGAACACGAAACCGCCGTGTGCCTCGGCGATGCCGATCCCCTGCTGCACCGCCTCGCGGAAGGAGTCTTTCTCTACCTCGATCTTGAGTGTTGCGGTCTTGATGATGTGGTCTTCGACCTGTGGGAGGGCGGCGGCCGCGGACACCTCTGGTTCGGTGGCCCCGCTATCCGGCTCGACAACCGGGACGTCGTCGTTCAAACCATCGGAATCGAACGATCCAAAGCTCGCGTCGCCAACTCTCACGGCGTTGCCTCTCGGCTGCGAAGCAGGGGCTTCCACATCGCCGCCCGACCCCGCCGACGTGGCGTTGGAGTCACTCCCGCCCGAACATGCACCCATCACGAGCACCATCACCGCAACGGGGACGATCATCCTGAGCCGGGTCTTCGTCTGCATTGAGGCCCTCCCTCCTCCATCGATAGCCGTTAGACGAGCGAAGGAGCGGAGAGGTTCCCCTAGACTTCGCAGCTCACCCCCCAGATCTCGAGGAGAAAATCGATGGCCACGACCGCAACGTTCAAAACCTCCAAAGGCGAGTTCAAAGTGGAGTTGATGCCGGAACACGCTCCGATCACGGTCGCCAACTTCGTCGACCTCGCCACCGGCAAGAGAGAGTGGCGCGACCCTCGGGACGGTCAGCGCAAGACGGATCCCCTTTACAACGGGACGATCTTCCACCGCGGGATCGACGGCTTCATGATCCAGGGTGGCGATCCCGAGGGCTCGGGTCGCGGAGGGCCCGGCTACCGCTTCGAGGACGAGGTCGGACCAGGCACGCCCAAGTTCGACGGGGCGGGGATCCTCGCGATGGCGAACGCCGGGCCGGGAACCAACGGCTCACAGTTCTTCGTGACGCTCGGGGCAACCCCGCACCTCACCGGAAAGCACACCATCTTCGGAAAAGTCACCGAGGGCATGGATGTCGTGGAAGCGATCGGGACGACGTCGACGGGGCCCGACGACCGGCCGCACGAAGACGTGGTGATCGAGTCGATCGAGATCGAAGAGTCCTAAGCCAACTTCTCGGTTACTCCCGAAGGCATCAGCGCCCCCGAAATTTACAAAAGTGTTGATGAGTGCCGGGAAGTGGAACTTCGTGGAACCAAGAGCGAAGCGAGTGGAGCGGAGGAGGCTCGAACTCCGCCGGAGAAGCGGCGCAGCCGCCCGGCGGGTGAGATGGTCGGGCCGTGGGCGCCCGGAGTGACACGAAGTGAAACTTCGTGGAGCGGAGGAGGCTC
>JAXDJP010000124.1:0-5567 GCA_034665645.1 Actinomycetota bacterium
GCGATGCAACGCCCCGGCATCAGAGCCGTGTGTTCTTCTTTTTCAAGAGGACGGTCGTCGTTCAAGTGTTCGGCGGCGAGACCCTCGTGAAGCGGCTGGCCGTCGAACTCTTGAGGAGCGCGTAAGGGTTAAGAGGCCGCCTTCACCGAGACGATCTTCACCTTGAGCTCGCGATCGCGGATCGTGACGCCGACGGTCTCACCCTCGTGGTGTCCGATCAGACCCTGGCCCATGGGCGAGTCCGGCGTAAGGATGTCGTAATCCCCGCCCTTCTCCTCGCGAAGCCCCAAGAAGTACGTCTCGGCCTCGTCGTCTCCCTCATGCTGGATCGTCACGATCATCCCGGGATTCACAACGCCGTCGTCTTGAGCCTGGATGATCTCGGCGTTCTCGAGCATCGCTTTGATCTGCCGAACGCGCCCCTCCTGCATCCCCTGCTGGTCCTTGGCGGTGTGGTACTCGGCGTTCTCGCTTAGATCTCCGTGGGCTCGCGCGGTAGCGATCTCCTTGATGATCTTCTCTCGCGCTTCGCCCTCGAGGTAGCCCAGTTCCTCGCGCAGCCGGTCGTACGCATTTTGGGTGAGTGGCACCTTCTTCTCGTCGCTCATCATCCGATCCTAAGGGGCGGCCGAACCCGGCGAAGCGATCCTCGCGGAGAGCGGCGGCGCGTAGGATGCGGCCCTATGACCGGACGCCTGGCAGGAAAAACGTGTGTCATCACGGGCTCAGGGCGCGGCATCGGACGCGCCGTCGCCTTGAGGTTCGCCGCCGAAGGAGCGGAACTCGTCATCAACGACGTGGACCCGGAGGCAACCTCCGAAGTCATCGCGGAGGTCAAGAACTTGGGGGCCGAGGCGGTCGCGCATCACGAAGCCATCGGAACGGTCTCCGCCGCCGACTCGCTCGTCGCAACCGCGCTGGAGACCTTCGGGAAGGTAGACGTTCTCGTCAATAACGCGGGCATCCTTCGAGACAAGATGCTGCACAACATGTCTGAAGAAGATTTCGACATCGTCATAAAGGTTCATCTGAAAGGAACGTGGGCATGCGGTCGTGCCGTCGTGCAGAACTGGCGGCCACTTGCCAAAGAGGAAGCGTCTTCGGGGAACAGCCGGACGCGCAAGATCATCAACGTCACATCACCATCCGGCCTGATCGGGGCCGTCGGACAATCGAACTACGCCGCGGCGAAGATGGGGATCGTGGGACTCACCAAGACGTGGGCGAAGGAGCTTGGCAGCTTATCGATAAACGTCAACGCGGTGTCGCCGACCGCGCTGACTGCGATGACCGAGCCACTCTTGCAAGACCCCGAGGCTGCTAAGAAACGACTCGCGCGTTTCGCGCTGGGGCGATATGGGGCCCCGGAAGAGATCGCGCCGGCGTTCCTGTTCCTTGCGTCGGAAGAATCGGACTACATGACCGGCCAGGTCCTCCGCGTCGACGGCGGCCTGGTCATCTAGAGGAGGACCCTTCAGATGAGTCGAGCGTGGCCGTTCGAAGGCAAGGAAGAGTTCGAAACCAAGGTCAACAACCCCAAAGACTTCATCGCGGCGTACGGCAGCGAGGGGTCGGAGGCGGTCGTGGTGCGGATCGGCATGAACGACGCGCAGCTCGTTTTGGTCGATCGCGAGGGACGTTGGGACCGTTGGGTTTATACGTCCGTTGAGGCTGCCGAAGAAGCCGGCCGAGCACTCGGCATCGACGTGCACGTGGGCGAATATCCGGAAGCAACGCGCGTTCGGATCGGGCAGTACGTCCCGCCCGACAGTCATTTCGACGAAGCTGCGTATCCCGAGCAGGGTCAGGTTGGTCCGCTCAGTCCCTACCCCGAGAACCGTCCCCGAGACCTCACGCTCCCCAAGCGCTCGGGCCCGGGCTCCGCGCTGGAGGGTTAGGTCGAGTCACCCGGTTCGATCGCCGGGTGCGGCACTTCTGGTTCCTCGCTTTGTCGCCTGTCCGTCCTAACAACGCGCGCGTCGTAGACGCGCTTTCCCGCTCTACCTGCGTAACGAACCGCTTCTAGTCGGCGGCCCGCATAAACGCCTAGCAAGGATCGGAACCCGGACTTCACCAGAGCGCGCGTTGGGGGCAGGACGAAGATCAACCCCACCACGTCAGAGATGAATCCCGGCGTCAGAAGCAGCGCACCTCCGAGAAGGATCAACGCGCCGTCGGTTGCCTCCTTCGTCGGCATCTCGCCTCGTCTCAACGCCTCCTGCAACCGCCTCCACGTCGCGGTGCCTTCCCGCTTCAGGAGCCACGCTCCGGAGATCGAGACGGCAAGCAACAACACCAGCGCGGGTGCCAACCCGATCACGTGTGAGACCTGGATCAGGACGTACAGCTCGGCGAGCGGAAGAACGATGAGGAGGATCAGAAGGAAGGCGAACATGGGTCCAGTATCAGGCCTGGCTTCTGATATGAGTAGCGCATGCCACTCGCCAACACGACCTTCAGATCGCTGACATCGGAGGACGCATCGGCACACGTAGGGGTCGGGGCCGTCTACATCGACATCCGGACCGTTCCGGAATACCTGGACGTGCACGTCCCCGGCTCCATCTGCCTTCAGTACGAGTTCGGGCCGGGATTCCCAGTGCGAGCGCGAGACTGCATCCCGCTCGAGGTTCCGCTGATCCTGCTCGACCGGCCCGACGTCGACATGTCCTTCGCCACCGCAAGCCTCCGCGGTAAGGGGTTCGCCGTGCTCGGCGTCGTCGAGGATGGATTGAACGCATGGGCGCGTAGTCACGGGACGCCGGCCTCGACCGAAGTCTATGAAGGCGGGAGTCCCCCATCCGGAACGTTGCTCGACGTGGGCGATCCGCAAGCGCCTGCCGTGGAGGGAGCGACGCGGCTATCGATCGAGCGATTGTGGAACCGGGCCCCCGAGATCGCGCAGCCCGTTGTGATCGTGGCGGGTCGCGGCGTGAGGGCCGCTATGGCCGTCGGCATGCTGGAGCGGGCCGGCAAGAGCCCACTGTTCTTCTGGCGCGCGGGCCGCAGAAAGCGCGCTTAGCCCTCTTCCATCCCCTTCGCGATAAGGAAGCCGCGCGCCCGTTCGGTAAGCGGATAACGGTTCACGAGGTCCCAGAACCGATCCGAGTGATCCGGGACCTTCAGGTGAGCCAGTTCGTGAACAAGAACGTAGTCGCGCACCCAGGTCGGATACTCCGCCAGCGAGAGCGACAGTCTGATCGATCCCTCGGCCGGCGAACAAGATCCCCATCTCGAGCGTTGGTTGTCGACCCACGCGACGTCGTTGGCCCTGACGCCTCCGAGGTAGCGGTCCGCCAGTTCGTTAGCGCGCCTCTGCAGCGCGCCGTCCGAGTTGAGCCGATCCCTGCGCTTGCGATGGGCCATGCGGTGCGTCATACGGCGGACCCACTCCTGTTCGTCCGCGCGCGACATCCTTTGCGGGATCGAGACGATGAGAGCGTCGCCGACGATCTCGGCCGAGATCGACTTCTTGCGCCGAACGCTGCGCCGCACCTCGACCCGCTCGAATTCGCTCTCGACGCCGGGTGCGTCCACCGGAAGCCGGTTCATCGCCATGCGCCCATCCTAGGGTGCCGATGCGTCAAGCCGACGTTTTGTACTCCATGTACAACGGAAGTCCAGGATTTCTCACGCCTTGGGGGCAGGCATAGTGCTTGCAACTGGCTAATATTCTCGTCAGAAGACAAAGACGCACCCCAGCTCGAGCCCTCTCCGCAAACCCCCCCAACCCCCCCCAGCGGAGGGGGCTCTTTTCTGTGGCGAGCCCAGGACCCTCCTAGAGACGTCCCCAGTGCCACGCCCGCTTCGCCAGCCCCACCGCCCCCCGGCCAAGCGTCGTCGTGGCGCCGACCACGAGCGGAACGGCCGTCAGTCCCGTGGCGCCCTCGAAGGCTCCGTAGATGTAGGGCGCCGACCTTTCCGCGGCGCCCACCGCCCATCCGATCGGAGGACCGCCGGCATCCCACAGGCTGCGACACGGATCAGGTGCGTCGCTGAGGAAGTCGTAGGCCATCCCGCGAGCGGTGGCGGAACCGACGATCTTGCCGTGGCCCCACAGGCCGGACGGGGGCACCACGCGACTCAGCTTCTCCGGCCACATCGCGCGGTCGGCGGGGACGACTACGTCGTTCGGGATGCCGAGAGCGAGGACCTGGGTGCCCCACATGACGTCCCGCTCCCCGAGTTCGTCCATAAGCTCGGAGCCGGGGGCGAGCTCGTTCGCCGCCGCGGAGTTCGGGTCGGGCCACGGGGCGCCGCCACGGGCCCAACGAGAGGCCGCGTCGATGATGTAACCGCCAGTCGCCGTCACTCCTTTGAGGTCCGCCGCCGCGGACGACGCAGGTGCTCCCTGGTGAGGCGTAGCGAAGGTCACGAGATGGTCGATCCTCGGCAAGGAAGGGTCCCACGACCGCGCTTGCAACTCGAGAAAGGCGCGCGCCACGATGCCCCCTTGCGAATGCGCGATGAGATCAACGGGAACACCGGGATGTCTCCGGGCGATCCCTTGAAGAAGGTCGCGCAACCTCGATGCGGCCTCTTCGAGATCGCCGAACGTATCTTGCGACGAGTAGGGCGCGTGCAGATGCGGGCCGTCGACACCTCGGTAAGAGAACCGATAGATGTGCGATGAGTCGTACCCCAGAAACTCCGGGCCCTGCTCGTACATCTCAGCCGCGACCCCGCCCTCCGTCTTGCTGCCGATACCGGCGATGGCGACGGCGATGTTTCGGTCGGGCGGAGCCACCGCTTGAGTCAGGTCGCGGCGGGGCGAGCACGAGCCGTCGGCGGTCTCGGGTGTCGATGCGTCATCGAGCGGGACCAGGTGGACCGCGGACGCGACATCGACGGGACCGAAGTAGTTGGTGGGATCGACGTACTCGCCCGCGAGCTTCACGCCGAAGTGCAAGCCCTCGATGCCGGGATGTGCGTCGCCGACATGACCTACCCATTGTCCTTGTGCGACGACGTCACCGACTGCGACGAGAGCGTCCCCGAGTTGCGAATACGTCGTCTGGAGGTCGCCTTCGTGGGACAGGGTCACCGCTATCGAACCTGCGACGGGCCCTGCGAACGTCACGACTCCATCGGCGGCGGCGCGCACGGCCGTTCCTCGCGCCACCGCAAAGTCAACGCCGCGGTGGCCCGGCCCCCACTTGGATCCAGGCGCGCGGTAGGGGTTGCTCGTCGCGGCGTCGACCGGCGGGACCAACCACGCTCCCGAACCCGATGCGCGCGCAGGCAAAGCCGCGGTCAGGAGAAATAGAACGGCAAACAAAACCGAACGACGGATGGGCACGACCTGAGGTTCGCAAGGTCACCGCATCTCGTTGGTGAAGAGGGCCATAGCCCTAACGGACAACGCGAGTCCCCGCGTCACCCGACAGCGCCGCATCGGCGCCCCCGATGGACGCGATGACGCCGAGGCCTCCGGCCGCTTCCACGAATCTGCACAGCGCCTCGACCTTCGGCCCCAAGCTTCCCGGTGGGAACTCGCCAGCGTCGAGATACGAGCGCGCCTCGGGGACCGTCATGCGATCGATCGGGCGCGGTCGCTCGGTTCCAAA
>JAXDJP010000125.1:0-4000 GCA_034665645.1 Actinomycetota bacterium
TTCGGTCCCAGTGGGGGAGGCATCGGAGCCCATCTCGTCTCCTCGCCGGCGCTGATCATGCGGGTTCGACCATCCTCCAGCCACGGGCCTTCCGAGAGGATGATCCCCAGCGTGGAGCGGATCGTTCCAAGCGACGCGGTTCGGGGAACCGCATAAGTGACGTCCAATTCTGCGTTCGGCATGCCGTCGCACGCGAGGGTTGCGGCGACATCGCCGGGTACCTCGTCGAATCCCATCGCAGGGGCCATCGCGATCCCCGCGGAGCGAGCATCGGAGTCCCTCTCGATCAGCTTGGCGATGAACGTCCCCTCGCCCGTTGAGTCGATGTAATTGACGCCGGCCTCCAACGCCGCCTCGACGGCGGTGTCGCCCATCTCCACGAACGGACCGACGCACGTGATCAAGACCCTGCAACCCTCGAGAGCCTTCACGAGGCCGGGAGTGTCGCCGGCCTCGGCGATCCTGATCTGAGGATCCCCGACGGTCGCCGCGAGGGCTTCCAGCTTGGACCGGTTTCGTCCCGCGATAGCGAAGGAGACTCCTCGCCGCGACAACGCGCGAGCCGTTAATCGTCCTGTGTATCCGGTTGCACCGAAGAGCAGGACCTCAGGCATGGTTCGACCTTACTCGCGCGGTGTTCAGGGGTCGGTACCCTTCCTCGATGACACAGACGATCCATCTCGTTCGACACGGAGAAGTGGAGAACCCGATGGGAGTCATCTACGGCCGGCTTCCCGGCTATCACCTGTCGGCGCGCGGTCAGAGACAGGCTGCTGCTGCCGCCGCGCGCCTTGCAACGAGAGACGTCGGCACCATCTGGGCGAGCCCGTTGGAAAGAGCGCAGGAGACCGCGGCCGCGATCGCGGAGAAACACGACCTCGAGATCATCACGGACGAAAGACTCATAGAGAGCGATTCGACCTTGGAGGGGTTGGGGCGAAGGGCCAGGGACTTCGCGAGATCTCCTCGTTATTGGTGGCGCTTCCGCAATCCGCTGCGCCCCTCGTGGGGTGAGTCCTTCGTCGACATCAGGTTGCGCATGCTGTCGGCGATCAAAGAAGCAAGCAGCCGAAGTGGGGGCCGCGAGGTCGTGATCGTGTCGCATCAGACCCCCGTCCTCGTCGCGCGCCTGGCTTTGACGAAGAAGAGATTGCCGCCCTGGATCGGGGTAACGCCCTGCACCACCGGTTCCATCACGACGATGGAGCTGAACGAAGGCCAGGTCATCAGCGCCTCGTACTTTGCGCCCCCGGCGTGACCTGCTAGTAGCCTCTCGCCAACCCATCCACGGAGGTAGTCGAGATGTCTTACGTCGTCATCAATGCCATCACGGTCCCAGACGAGAACCGAGCGGAGCTGGAGCGCCGGTTCGCGGGGCGCGCCGGGCAGGTGTCGAAGGCGCCGGGATTCGAGTACTTCACCTTGTTGCGACCTGCGAACGAAGGCGCCGGAGACAAATACCTCGTGTACACGAGATGGGATTCGAAGGAATCGTTCCAAGCATGGATGTCCAGTAGCGCGTTCGGCGAAGGCCATCGGGGTGGGCAAGCGGCCGAGGGTGAACCGCCGCCTCGGCCTGCGGGAACGGCTTCCGAAGTGTGGATGTACGAGGTCGCGCAGAGCGAAGAGGGCCCTGCCACGTGACCGAAGGTTACGACGCGATCGTTATCGGCGCCGGTCACAACGGCCTCGTATGTGCGAACTACCTCGCGAACGAGCAGTTGAAGGTCGTGGTGCTCGAGAGAACCGATCGAGTAGGCGGCGCGTGCGTCACCGAGGAGCTGTTTCCGGGCTTCCACATCTCGACTGCTTCGTACTCGTTGTCATTACTGCTACCCGACATCATCAGCGAGCTCGGTCTCGATCTCGACGTGCGCGCGAAAGATCCAGAGTTGTTCGCGCCGTACGAGGACGGCGGGGGATTGGTCCTGTGGAAGGACCCTGCCAAACGTCACGAGGCCGTCTCGGAGATCTCGCGCCACGATGCAGACGCGCTTCCTCGTTTCGAGGCTCTCTTCGAAGAAGCGTCGCGGCATCTGCGCCCCCTCCTTACGTATCCGGCGACGCGCAAACAAGCCCGGCGAGCGTTCCGGCGCTCGGAGATCCCCGATCTCTTCAAGCGAACCGTAGACGGCTCGATCGCGGATCTCTGCGAGGAGTTCTTCGAGTCGGAGTTGATCAGAGGATTGATGGCATCGCAGGGGATCATCGGCTCCGAGGCGGGGCCGCGTACTCCCGGAAGCGCGTACATCTACCTGCATCACGCGTTCGGGCTCGCCACCGGTCAACCGGGTGTGTGGGGCTTCGTGCGCGGTGGGATGGGGGCCATCACTGCGCAACTGGCCGATCGGTTCAGGGCCGCGGGGGGAGAGATAAGGACGGAGGCCGAGGTAGCGCACGTGAAGCTCGACGGGCACCGTCGTGCCGGGGGAGTCGTCCTGGCCTCGGGCGAGGAATTGAACGCGCCGGTCGTCTGTTCTAACGCGGACCCCAAACGCACCATCGGATTGCTCGGCGCGGCAGGTCTCCCGCCGGAGTACGTGCAGGACATCGATCTCTTGCCGACCGACGGAACCGTGGTCAAGGTCAATTGCGCTCTCTCCGGTCTTCCCCGTTTCCGAGGCATGGGTGACGGGGCAACCCCGGGGCCCGAACACCTCGGGACGATCACGGTGTCGCCGTCGATCGACTACCTCGAGGACGCGTGCCGCGACGCGGCCGAGGGTCGCCCCGCAACGAACATGTTTTGCGAGGCGTGGATCCAAACGGCCTCGGAACCAGAACTCGCTCCCGAGGGCAAGCACACGCTTTCGATCTTTGCCCAGTACGCGCCGTACGCGCTCGCCGAGGGAACCTGGGAGGAGCGCCGCGATGAGATCGGCGACCTCGTCATCGCAGCCCTCGAGCGGTACGCACCCGGCCTATCGGATCTCATCGAGGACCGCTTGGTCCTCGGCCCCCCCGACCTCGAGGCTCGCTTCGGTCTGACGGGAGGCAACATCTTCCACGGGGAGATCCTGCCGGAGTGGCTCTTCGAGAAGCGCCCTGCCAACACCTGGCATCGCTATCGCTCTCCTTTGCCCGGGCTCTATCTGTGCGGCTCGGGGGCCCACCCGGGGGGCGGCGTCTGCGGCGCGCCCGGGCGGAACGCGGCGCGCGCCGTACTCACGGACAAGGCCTCAGGCGGGGCCGTCGGCGCCCCTCAGTAACGGGGCCGGCACGCTCCGTTTGTCCCGGTCCGCCTACGGGTAGGACAGGGAAGCAAACGAAGCAGTCAGAGCTACGAGCGGTCGAACCGGCGACGTCGCCGGAGGAGGTTACGGATGGGCATAGGCGCAAGCATCTTCTTGGTAGCGGTCGGAGCGATCCTGACGTTCGCTCTCGAGACCGAGGTGTCGGGTATCGATCTCGACACGGTCGGCATCATCTTGATGGTGGTCGGCATCATCGGCCTCTTGTTCACCATGCTCGTGTGGGGCCGCAGGGACGTGCCCGTCGAGCGCACGGTGGTCAGGGAGCGGGACCGCGAGGTTCTCTAAGTAGCAGGGTTACGAAAGAAGGGGGCTCGTGCGGGACGGGCCCCCTTCTTCGCGACGTCTGTTTCGTCTATTTCGCTTGAGCGTGCCGGATCCACGTTAGGCAGTTCTGCAGCATCTGGTACCCCGAATACGTGAGTCCGTAGCTCGCCAGTCCGAAGGGGTGGTCGAACTTCTCGGACGGCATCGGTAAGAGTCCTCCGATGATGCGGATGCGACCGCCGCGGAACTTGATCTCGCCGTACGAGATCTGTTCGGTGTTCCCCGTTGTCCCCACCGCGCGCTGGCGACCCTTCGCCTTCTTCCATGCACCTCTCTCGACGTGCCACACGGGCGAATTGTTCGCGTCGTTCCCATCGGGGGTTTGGATCGCGATGCCGAGCGGTACCGGCTCGTAGGTCTGACGCCGGTGGATCTCGTCGCCGGACATACCTTCGGCCGCTCCTCCCTGATTGATCTTCTTC
>JAXDJP010000126.1:0-9140 GCA_034665645.1 Actinomycetota bacterium
TCGACGTCCACCGAAGGGGTGTGGGCCGCAGGAGATTGCGTCGAGAAGTTCCATCGCGTGTCGCGCAAGCCGGTGACGATCGCGCTCGGCACTCATGCCAACAAGGAGGGGCGGGTGGCCGGGATAAATATCGGCGGCGGGTACGAGACGTTCCCCGGGGTGCTGGGCACCGCCGTGTCCAAGGTTTGCTCGCTCGAGGTTGCGAGAACGGGCCTGAAGGAGTCTGAGGCGACGGAGGCAGGGTTCGAGTTCGTCAGCGCGACCGTCGATTCGACGACTCGGGCCGGCTACTTCCCGGGCGCGTCGCCGATCAAGACGAAGATGATCGCCGAGAGGGTCAGCGGACGGTTGCTCGGTGCACAGATCGTCGGTCGTGAAGGCGCCGCGAAGAGGATCGACGTCATCGCCGCGGCTCTCTGGCACGAGATGACCGTCCAGGACATCTTGAACATGGACCTCTCCTATGCGCCGCCGTTCGCACCGGTCTGGGATCCCGTTCTGATCACCGCAAGGAAGGCATGGCAGGCCGTCGAGGAAACGCGCGGTTAGTGCAACAGGACGACTATCTCTCTCTTGCGTCGGAGATCGCCGCAGAGGCCGGGTCACTGCTGCTCGAAAGATTCGGGGGCCCGGCGCGCGGCATCAGCACCAAGAGTTCTCCCACCGATCTCGTCAGTGATGCCGACCGCGATGCGGAACGCCTTCTCGTGTCGCGCATCAAAGAGGCATGCCCGGCCGACGGGATCGTGGGCGAAGAGGGAGGCGCGGCGGACTCCAAGAGCGGCGTGTCTTGGATCCTCGATCCTCTCGATGGAACGGTGAATTTCTTGTTCGGGATCCCGGCGTGGGCCGTGAGCATCGGGATCGGAGACAACGATGGCGGTTTCGTCGGTGTCGTCGTGTGCCCACCGGCAGGCGAGACCTACGCGGCGGCTCGGGGCTGCGGTGCCACGCTGAATGGAGACGCGATCCGCGTTTCGGACAGAAAAGACCTCTCGACCGCTTTGATCGGCACTGGGTTTTCATACGAGCCCGACGCCCGTTCCGTCCAAGCCGAGATAGTGCGCCGGGTCGTGCCGCGCGTGCGTGACATACGGCGCGGCGGGTCCGCCGCTCTCGATCTCTGTTCTGTCGCCAGCGGACGCCTTGACGGCCTTTACGAGGCGCCGATGGAGAGGTGGGATAAGGCAGCGGGACTGGTGATAGTCACCGAAGCGGGGGGGGTGTGGAGCGAGATGCCCCCACCGATCGAAGGCATGAGCCCCGGCGTCATCGCGTCGTCAGTAGGTATCCAGGAAGATCTTCGAGACCTAGTGTTGGGAGAGACATGGACATAGTGAATCCGGCGATCGAGAGCTACCTGAAACGGCTCGCCGCGGTCGACGACGAACCCGTGCTGCTCGAGATGGAACAGCTGGCGGACCGCGAGGGCTTTCCCATCATCGGTCGCCTGTGCGGACAGGCTTTGGAAGTGATGGCAAGGACGGTCGGTGCGAATCGGATCTTCGAGATGGGATCGGGGTTCGGGTATTCGGGTTACTGGTTCTCGCGCGCAGTGGGGCCGGACGGGGAGATCCATCTGAGCGACGGCGACCCCGAGAACGAGAAGAAAGCGATGTCGTTCCTCGAGCGCGCCGGCTTGGCGAAGCCCATCCAGTACCACGTCGGTGATGCCTTCGAGGCTCTCGACAGCACCGAAGGTGAGTTCGACGTCGTCTACTGCGACATCGATAAACACGGTTATCCCGAGGCGTGGGAGAAGGGCCGGCAGCGGGTCCGGGTCGGTGGCCTGTACATGTGCGACAACATGCTGTGGTCGGGCCGGGTCACGGGTGAAGCGGACGATGGCGGCCCGAAGGGATGGACCGAGGCGATAATCGCTACCAATAAGGCCATCTCGGAGGACCCACAGTGGCGCTCGTTCATCCTTCCCACGAGGGACGGCGTCGTCATCGCCGTACGGGTGAGCTGAGGAGCTAGAGGAATGCTTGGCGCCGCTCGGGCGTTCGGCCGTAGTGGAGGGAACGTATGGCTGGACCACACTTCCGGATAACGCCCCCGGACGTCCCCGATAAGAAGGCGCGTCCCGGGACGCTTCGGCGCATCGCCCGCACTTTCCGCCCCTACCGGCGCAAGGTGCGCCTCGTCGCGCTCCTCATCCTCATCACTTCTGGGTTGGGACTCATCAACCCGCTCTTGATCAAGGTCGTCTTCGACGACGTCATCCTGGGCCAGGGTCCGACCGATCACCGCCTCCGCTTGCTCCTCCTCGTCTCGCTAACGATGATCCTCACGCCGATCATCTCGGGCGCGCTCGGCTTGTGGCAGACGTACACGAACAATCTCGTCGGCCAGAACGTGATGCAGGACCTGAGGAACTCGCTCTACAAGCACCTGCAGCACATGCCGCTTAGGTTCTTCACGTCGACTCGAACCGGCGAGATCCAGTCCCGGTTGTCGAACGACGTCGGGGGAGTGCAATCGGTTCTGACGGACACCGCGTCGAGCGCGTTGGCGAACGTTGCGATCGTGATCTCGACCGTGATCGCGATGGCGCTGCTCAGCTGGCAGTTGACCTTGCTGTCGTTAGGGATTCTTCCGCTCTTCTTGTTCCTCAGTCGCAAGGTCGGACGCGTCCGGCGAGAGGTATCCGGCCAGACCCAGGAATCGTTGGCGGACCTCACTGCGCACATGCAGGAGACGCTTTCGGTGTCGGGCATCTTGCTCTCGAAATCATTTGGGCGGCAGGCGTACGAGATCGATCGCTTCAGGAAAGAGAACCGTCGTCTCTCGGGACTCGAGATCAAGCGAACGATGGTGGGCCGCGGATTCTTCGCCCTGGTCCAGATCTTCTTCTCGATCATGCCGGCGTTCGTATACCTGCTGGGTGGTTATCTGTTCCTGCGCGGCTCGTTGGGCAACAACCCAAGTTCGATCGTCGGAACGATCGTTGCCATCACGACGCTGCAAAGCCGCTTGTTCTTCCCGATGGGACAGTTGCTGAACCTGAACGTCGAGATCCAGTCGGCGCTGGCGTTGTTTGACAGGATCTTTGAGTACCTGGATCTCGAACAGGACATCGTCGATCGAGACGGAGCGATCGAACTCACGCCCGGCGAGGTGCGGGGCGAGGTTCGCTTCAACGACGTGTGGTTCAGGTACGACCGCAATCCCGTGGATAAGCGTGAAGAAGGGGATCGGCTCTGGACGATCGGCGGCGCCGATTTCACTGCGGAGCCCGGCCAATTGGTTGCTCTTGTCGGCCCCTCGGGGGCCGGGAAAACCACGATCACCTATCTGATACCTCGTCTCTACGACGTCGAGCGAGGGAGCGTCGAGATCGACGGGGTCGACGTGCGCGACATCACGCTCGCATCACTCGGCGATCTCATGGGTGTTGTGACGCAGGAGACGTATCTGTTCAACTCGTCGATCAGGCAGAACCTGCAGTATGGCGATCCGAATGCCACGGATGAGGAACTCGAAGCGGCGGCGCGGGCGGCGCACATCTGGGAGCGCATCGTTGAGATGCCCGAAGGATTCGACACGATCGTGGGTGAGCGCGGCTACAAGATGTCCGGCGGAGAAAAACAGCGCCTCGCCATCGCGCGAGTGATCTTGAAAGACCCGCGTATCTTGATCCTCGACGAAGCGACGAGTGCCCTCGATACACACTCAGAGCGCCTCGTGCAGGACGCGCTGGCGCCGCTCATGGAGGGACGAACCACGATCGCTATCGCTCACCGGCTATCCACGATCTTGGCGGCCGACACGATCCTTTACGTCGACAAGGGCCGAGTGGTCGAGCGCGGGTCGCACGCAGAGCTGTTGGCGCGCGGCGGCGCTTACTCGGCGCTGTACCACGAGCAGTTCTCGGATGGGAAGGTCGAGTCGAGATGCGAGGATGGCCTCGTTCTGGCCAGCGGTGAGGTCATAAGAGAGGAAGCTTCTTGAACGTAGAAGGCAAGGTCGCGCTGATCACGGGAGGTGCGTCGGGCCTCGGACTCGCCGCCGCCGAAGAGTTGTCGCGTGCAGGAGCGTCCGTCGTTTTGGTCGACCTAGGTTCCTCGAATGGAGAGACCGCGGCGAAGGAGCTTGGAGACAAAGCCCGCTTTGCACCGACCGACGTGACGGTGGAAGCCGACGTTGAGGCGGCAGTGGCCACGGCTCGCGACGAGTTCGGCGGTCTCCACATCGTCGTCAATTGCGCCGGCGTGGGGTTCCCCGGCAGGGTCCTGACCAGGGACGGCTCTGCCAATGACCTCGAACGCTTCGAGTTCGTGGTGCGGGTCAACCTGATCGGGACTTTCAACGTCATCAGGCTCGCGGCCGCTCAGATCGCATCGCAGGAACCGGACGGCGAGGAGCGCGGGGTCATCGTGAACACCGCGAGCATCGCGGCCTTCGACGGGCAGATCGGTCAGGCGGCTTACGCGGCCTCCAAGGGCGGGATCGTCGGCATGACGCTCCCCATCGCTCGCGATCTCGCGTCGAAACAGATCAGGTGCGTATCGATCGCCCCGGGGACCTTCGACACTCCGATGCTGGCCGGCCTCCCAGAAGAAGCGCGCCAGGGCCTGGCCGCCGACATCCCGCATCCCCACCGTCTGGGACGGCCTCCCGAGTTCGGGGCACTCGTTCGCCACATCGTCGAGAACCCGATGCTCAACGGCGAGACCATCCGCCTGGACGGCGCCCTGCGCATGAAGCCCCGCTAGAAACGCGACTTTTGTAATTTTCGGGCGCACAAGTGCGCACGAAAATTACAAAGAAGTTAGAGAGAGGCGGCGCTGTTCGCGGGCTCGCTGAGTTCTTTGTCCAGCTCGCGCCATTCCTTCTCGGCCCACCTCAACTTCTCGACGGCCGAAGCGAGGTCGAGGAAGTGGACCGGCACGATCGAGGCCCGGGGCCGGAGGTAAGCGTCGCCGATCAAAGCGTCGAGCTCGCGGCGAGCGGCCAGTAACTTCGAATGGATCTCTCGGAGCCGTTCCGCCTGCTCAGGGGTGTAGCGGAATCCGTTTTCGCTCAGGGCAAAGCTCCTTGCTCACATCGAGAGAGCGTCTCAAAAAGGGCGGCTGCCCCGAAGTCTGGCGCGCAAAGCCTACATTGCTGGCGCAGGGCTGCACAAGCGCACGAGCCGAGGTTCTGAGCCGATCTGAGGGTACCGACGGATGGCTTTAAGGTCTCGTGATGCTGGGTGAGGGGGTCATCAAAAAGGTTCTCGCCGAAGCCGTCGGTAAGGGCGGCGATTGGTCGGAGATCTTCGTTGAGGACCGTCGCTCGACCATGCTGAGGCTCGAGGAGGGGCGGGTCGAGAACGTCTCCTCCGGGCGCGATGAGGGGGCCGGGATCCGGGTCATCTCGGGCGAGCGGTCGTCTTACGCGTACACCAACGTTCTGACCCTCGATTCCCTCTTGGACGCGGCGAGAGCCGCTCGAGCCGGCCTCGACGGGAGCCCGGGGAGCGTCGCGGACCTGCGTCGACCGGAGGGGTTGCCCGTCCATCCCGTGAAGATCCGCCCCGAGGAGGTCGACGCCGCCGACAAGGTCGAGGCGCTGCACGGCGCCGATGAAGCGGCGCGCGCGGAAGGCCAGAACGTCCGGCAGGTCGTCGCCACGTTCATGGACGTCAGACAGAAGATCCAGATCGCGTCCTCGGACGGTCACCTCGCCGAGGACGACCGGACGCGGGTGCGGATGGCGGTGCAGGTCGTCGCAGCTCGCGACGGTGAGATCGCAACGGGATTCGAGGCCCCCGGTCATTCCGGAGGATTCGAACTGTTGGAGTTCTTCGCTCCCGCGAAGCTGGGGGCCACGGCCGCAGGTAAGGCGATCAGGATGCTGGACGCCCGGCCCTCGCCCGCAGGGGAGTTCCCCGTCGTGCTCGGTCCCGGACAGGGCGGCGTCTTGATCCACGAAGCCTGTGGGCACGGCCTCGAGGCAGACACCCTCGTCAAGGACGCGAGCGTCTACGCAAACCGGGCCGGTGAGCGCTTCGGATCGGAGAACGTCACGATCGTCGACGACGGCAGCGATATCGGAGCGTGGGGTTCGTTCGCAGTAGACGACGAGGGCACCCCCGCTCAACGCACGCTTCTGTTCGATAAGGGAGTACTCGTCGGACACCTCAGCGACCGGCTCTCGGCCAAGAAGATCGGTCATCCGCCGACCGGCAACGGGCGCCGGCAGTCTTACGCCGACCTCCCACTCGTGCGCATGACCAACACGTACCTCTTGCCGGGCAACGACGATCCCGCCGAGATCATCCGCTCGGTCGAGCGCGGGATATACGCCGCCTCGTTCGCCGGCGGGGAAGTGAACCCCGCTACGGGGAACTTCGTGTTCGGGATGAACGAGGCGTACGTGATCGAGAACGGCGAGGTCGCGTACCCGATCCGCGGCGCGCAGTTGATCGGTAACGGCCCCGATGTGCTGGGGACGATCGATGCCATCGGGAACGATTTCGATCGCAAGGAAGGTATCTGCGGGAAAGACGGCCAGCATGCGCCCGTGACGAACGGCATGGCTACGGTTCTGTTGGGCCGGATGACCGTCGGCGGGACGGAGTCGTCGTGAGCGACCTTCTCGATATCGCGGGCCGCGTCGTCGAGCGCGCCACCGGCGACGAGCAGGTCGAGGCGTTCTTGACGCACGCGCGGACCTTCACGGTCAAGGTCCACGAAGGCGAGGTCGAATCGTTGTCGTCCGCCGAGCCCAGGGGGGCCGGCGTGCGAGTCGTTGCGGACCACAAGCAAGGGTTCGCCTACACGACCGACCTCACCGACGACGGACTACAGGAGGTGCTGGACCAAGCACGGCGCAACGCGCGTTTTGCCAGCGAGGACGAGGCCGTGGGGCTCGCAGAATCGCAGCCGAAGCCCGAAGACGTCGCCGGGATGTTCGACGAAGCGCAGCCCGACGTCGATCCCAACGACAAGGTCGCGTTCGCGATCGAATTGGAGGCTGCAACGAAAGCCGTGGATGCTCGAGTCCGGACCGTCGAGGACACCCTTTACTCCGACGAGGTCGTCGAGGTCGCGATCGCGACGTCCAACGGGATCTCGAACACTTTCAGACTGACCGAGGCGTGGTGTTACTCCGTCGCCATCGCGACCGAGGGAGACGACACTCAGGTCGGCTTCGACTTCGACCTCGGTCGTGGGTTGAAGCAACTTGACGCGCGCCGCACGGGGCGCCGGTCTGCGGTTCGGGCTCTGTCGGTTCTGGGGGCCGAGAAGATCCCCTCCGCAAAGATGCCGGTGGTGTTCGATCCGTACACCGCAGCGCAGTTCTTGGGAGTGTTGGGTGGCGCCTTAACCGGCGAATCGGTGCAGAAGGGCCGGTCCTTGTTCGCAGGACGCCTCGGTGAATCCGTCGCTTCGTCGGCCCTCACGCTGGTCGATGACGGTCGGGTCGAGGGAGCGCCCGGCTCCCGTCCCTGGGATGCGGAAGGTGTACCGACCGGTCGGACCGAGATCATCAAGGACGGCGTCTTGACGTCCTACCTGTACGACGTGAAAAGCGCCCGCCGAGAGGGACGTGCATCCACCGGGAACGCAACGCGGCTCGGCTTTAAGTCGGCCCCGCACGCGGCCCCTTCGAACCTGGCTTTCGTCTCTACCGGAGAGTCTCGGGAGGAGGTCTTGCGGCTCGCCGGCCGCGCCTTGCTGGTGCAGGACTTCCACGGGGTTCATTCGGGCGCGAACGCGATCTCCGGAGATTTCTCCGTCGGTGTAACCGGCCGGCTCCTCGAGAACGGGGTACCGACTCAAGCCGTCAAGGAAGTCACGATCGCGGCCCCCATGCTCGAGATCCTCAGTTCCGTCACGCACGTCGGCAACGACCTTCGCTGGCTTCCTTTCGACGGTTCGCTCGGCGGTGCTACGACTCTCGTCTCGGAGATGACGGTCGCGGGTTCCTAACCCCTGGGTCAGACGAGCAGATAGAACACGATCCCCGCAACGACGCAATAAGCGGCGAATGGGTACACCGTGTTCGTCTTGAGATATCGGATCAACGCCGCGATCGCGACGTAGGAAGTGACGAGTGAGGTGAGAAAGCCGGCGATCGCGGCCCCCGTTCCGATGGTCGCGTTTCCGATGTCGGGAGCCTTCAACACCGCCGCGCCGGCGAGTGCCGGGACCGCCAACAGGAACGCGAAGCGGGCGGCGTCCTCGCGCTCGAACCCCAAACCCAATCCCGCCGCGATCGTGGATCCCGATCGAGAGATCCCCGGAAGGATCGCGATCGCCTGAGCGATCCCGATCGCGGTCGCGTCCGGCGTCCGGAGATCGTCGATGTCGCGGAGCTTGCCCTGGGGCCCCGCCTTTTTCCTGCGCCACGCAAGGGCGCGTTCACCGGCCACCAAGATGGCCGCGGTGATTATCAGTTGCAGGGCCGAGGACTTGGCGTCGTTGAACGACCGGTCGAAGTAGTCCCCCAGCAACAGTCCCGCGAGCGCTGCGGGGATCGTCCCGATGACGAGCATCAAAGCCAAGCGCCGTCCACGAGAGTCGCCGGTGAAGACGCCCCGCACGATCTCGACCAGATCGCTCCAGAAATATGCGATCAGTGCGATCAGAGAGGCGATGTGGAGCAGGACGTCGAACGTGAGGCCGGGCTCGGGCCACCCCAGCGCCGCGGGCACTACGACGAGATGCCCGGACGACGAAACCGGGACGAACTCGGTTAGTCCTTGGACCGCGCCAAGGATGATCGCGTGAAGTAGAGGCACGGGTGTCTAGTTAGACCTCGAACCGCGCGCCTTGCAGCGCCGTCGAGCAGACGCAGCTGCGCTCCTCAGGGATCTTCGGAACGAGAGCGAACAGCAGGCGACGCAGCTTGTCGTTGTTCGCGTTAAAGACCTCGACGACGGCTTCGTGACTTACCGCGTCGACCTCGCCCTCGACTCCGGTGTCGTAGTCCGTGATCAGCGAAAGGTTGACGTAGCAGATCTCGAGTTCTCTGGCGAGGTATGCCTCCGGATACTGCGTCATGTTGATCACTTGCCAACCGGCGTCCTGGAACCACTTCGACTCTGCGCGCGTCGAGAAACGTGGGCCCTGGATCGTCACGACGGTGCCTCGCTCGTGCATGCTTATGTTCTCGGAGCGTCCCATCTCGATCGCAAGCTGCCGGAG
>JAXDJP010000127.1:0-3136 GCA_034665645.1 Actinomycetota bacterium
GAACAGGTCAGCGTGTCGTTCCCGCCGCGGTCCTACGACCTCCTCGGCTCGATCCTGGTCGACGCCATCGATTCGGAGGGCCCGGGCGAGCGCGCCCGCGACTCGGTGGTTCGTGCAGCCGCCCGAACGGGTCGCGAGCTGGGGAAGACGGCTTCGAAGTCGAAGGGATCGGGCGTCGATAGAGCGCTGCGCGTTCTGACCGAGAACGGGTTTGAGCCCTACCTAACCGGGGACCGGGTTGCGTTGCGGAACTGTCCGTTCCATGACCTCGCGCAGCGCTCGCGGGAACTCGTCTGCGGGATCAATCAGTCGTTCGCAACTGGACTCTTAGAAGGTCTGAAAACAGCGGACCTTGAAGCCGTTCTTGACCCGACGCCGGGGGAGTGCTGCGTGAAGCTGCAGCCCCGGACGAACTAACGAGGAGGGGTATGTCGAACGCCGCAGAGACATTCGAAGACCATCTCGAGACCTCGGGGCACGCCCTCAGAGGGGTCCCGTCGGGGAACGCGCCCGATCTTGGGCGAGCGGAGAGGGCCGTTCACGAGCTGCTTGAGGCTCTCGGCGTCGATCTCACGGATGACCTGCGCGACACGCCCGGCCGCGTGGCGCGGATGTACGGCGAGCTACTTACCCCGACCGCGTTCACCGCGACCACCTTCGAGAACAGCGAGGGATACGACGAGCTCGTGATCGCGAAGGACATCCCGTTCACGTCACTCTGCGAGCATCATCTCTTGCCTTTCCACGGCAAGGCCCACGTGGGATACATCCCGGGCGATCGGATCGTCGGACTCTCCAAACTGGCGCGGAGCGTGCATTACTTCTCGCGCTCGCTTCAGGTTCAGGAACGGCTCACCAAGCAGATCGCCGATTGGATCCAGGAAGAGTTGAGGCCAAAGGCGGTCGGCGTCGTACTGGAGGCCGAGCACCAATGCGTGACGATCCGCGGCGTGCAGGCCGCAGGCACCAAGACCGTGACGTCGACGATGTACGGCCTGTTGCGTGCGAACGTCGCAACGCGAGAGGAGTTCCTCTCGCTCGCAGGCGTGAGGAAGTAGCCGAGAGAGACGGGAGTCCACATGGACCGCACCGCAGTCATCACAGGAGGGACGGGAGCGCTCGGGACGGCCGTCACGGAGAGGTTCCTCGATGACGGCTATCGGGTCGTAGCCACCTGGGTCGTCAAAGAAGAGGCGGAGGCCCTGCGCGAACACCTGGGCGAGCGGGACGGCCGACTTTCGTTGATCGAGTGCGACGTGACCGATGCCGAGGATGTCGCGCGTGCGGTGACCGAGATCGAAGCGAACGTCGGTCCCATCGGCGTTCTAGTTCATCTCGTCGGAGCGTGGAGGGGCGGTACTCCGGTTCACGAGCACAAGCTCGACTCGTGGGACCTGATGATGAAACTCAACCTTCACTCGGCTTTCCTCTGCGCGCGAGCAGTGTTGCCCGGGATGCTGGAACGCGACCACGGCCGCATCATCTTCGTGTCCAGTCGGACCGCTAAGACCGGCCGATCGGGACAGGCCGCGTACGCAGTTGCCAAGGCCGGAGTCGCCGTCTTGGCCGAAACGATCGCCGAAGAAACGCGTGGCACCGGCGTTACCGCGAACACCGTTGCGCCGTCGACGTTGGACACACCGGCGAACCGCAAGATGATTCCCGGTGGGGATCCTTCCAAGTGGGTAACACCGGCGGATCTGGCGGCATCCATCGCGTATCTCGCCTCGGACCCGGCCGGTCAGTTGCGGGGGGCCTGGCTGCCGGTTTACGGATCTGCCTGAACCAGCACGCGCGCGCCATCCTTAGGATGGGTCGATGTCATTGAGCTCCCGGTCACCGTTCGATCCTCCACTCGAGGAGATGCGAGAGATGGGCGCGGCCGTACTCGATTACGTGACGACCTTCATCGACGGGCGCTACACCGCTCGCTCCGCCGATTACTCGGACCTGGAGCCGTTGTTGTCGAAGCTGAGCGGACCTCCGTCGCGCGATGGAGCGCCCCTGTCCGATCTGCTCGACGCGATCGATGAGGCGGCTGGTAAGGGTTTCGACCCTGCCAACCCGGGTTTCGTCGGTTACATCCCCGGTGGAGGTCTCTACGCGGCAGCGTTGGCCGACCTCATAGCGTGCTCGATCAATCGCTACACGGGCATCTCGGCGCCGGCCCCTGCTCTCGTGCAGATGGAAGCGAGCGTGCTGCGATGGCTCTGCGATCTCTTCGGACTCCCGGCCTCGTCCCAAGGGGTGTTGACGCCTGGGGGTTCGATGTCGAACCTGTCCGCGATCGTCACGGCCCGCGCGAGTCGGCTTGGCGAGTCGTTCCTCGACGGGACCATGTACGTGTCCGACGAGGTCCATCACTCGATCAGCAAGTCGGCGCGCATCGCCGGTCTTCCCGCCGATGCCGTTCGCATGGTTCCCTGCGACGCGTCGTTGAGGATGGACCTCGACGTCCTGCAGGACATGATCGCCGCCGACCGCGAGCGCGGACGGAGACCCTTCCTGGTTGTTGGGAGCGCAGGCACGGTCGCGACCGGGGTCATCGATCCGCTCCCCGCCCTCGCCGATCTCGCAGCAGGGGAGAACCTGTGGTTCCACGTAGATGGGGCCTACGGCGGGTTCTTCCAGCTGACCGCAAGGGGGAGGGAGCGGTTGCGCGGGATCGAGCGCGCCGATTCCATAACCCTCGATCCGCACAAGGGCCTGTTCCTTCCATACGGAACTGGATGTTTGCTCGTACGGGACGGCGAGAAACTTCGCTTCGCGCACGAGGCACACGCCGATTACTTGCCCACGCCTTCGGACGACCCGGGACTTCCGGACTTCTCCTCGTTCTCGCCCGAGCTGACGAGGGACTTCCGGGGCTTGCGGTTGTGGGTTCCTCTCCACCTGCACGGTGTCGACGCCTTCGTGGCGGCTCTGGACGAAAAGCTGGATCTCACGCGCTACGTGTACGAGGAACTCACCAAGATCCCATCACTCTCGGTCCCCTGGGTCCCCGAGTTGTCGCTCGTCGCGTTCCGACCGGTGGGCGGGACCGACGCCGACGCGCTCGCGTTACTCGACAGGATCAACGCGGACGGCAGGATGTGGTTGTCGTCTGCAGTCGTTGGAGGAGACACCTACGTACGCG
>JAXDJP010000128.1:0-5116 GCA_034665645.1 Actinomycetota bacterium
GTTACCGCCTCCTTCCAGGCGTAAACACTGACCAAAGGTCACTTCGTCGCGATGGGGTGCAACGTCCTGTTTTGGGGTGGTTTTCGAGGCGAGATCTACGCGGGTGGAAGGCCGCGCCGGGCCGCGATGACGCGCTGGTGGATCTCGCTCGTGCCTTCCACGATCGCGAAGTAGCGAGCGTCTCGATAGAGCCTTTCGATCGGGTACTCGCGCATGTAGCCGTAGCCCCCGAACGTGCGGACCGCCACGTCGACCGCCTCGAGCAAGGCTTCGGCCGCGAGGAGCTTGGCGACCGAGACCTCTTCTATGGGGTTCCTCCCCTCATCGAAGAGCCACGCCGCCTTGTACGTCGCGAGGCGGGCCCCCTCGACCGCCGCCACCGCCTTGGCGAGCGGGAAAGACACACCTTGGTTCGCCCCGATGGGCTTGCCGAACGCCTCGCGCTCGCGGGCGTAGGAAAAGGCGAGGTCGAGGGCCGACTGGGCTACGCCGATCGCTCCTCCTGAAACGACGACCCGTCCGATCCCGAGGTTCGTCATCACCTTCTTAAAGGCACCTCGTTCGTCCCCGATCAGCGCCTCGTCCGGCACGAACACGTTGTCGAGGCCCACCTCGGCGATCTCCGACGAGAGGTTCCCCATCTTTCGGAGCCGGGAGATCGAGACACCCTCGGACGGAAGGTCGAGCACGAACAAAGCCATCCCGTCGGTCCCGGCGGAGGGGTCGGTGTACGCAACCACGATCATGAAGTCGGCGATCGTCGCGTTCGTGATGAACGTCTTGCGGCCCTTCAGAACCCAACCCCCGTCTGCTTTCGTGGCGCGCGTCTTGATCCCGCGCACGTCGGAGCCGGCATCGGGCTCGGTCAAACCGAAGGCGCTGATCTTCGTGCCGGAGAGCGCCGGCACGAGATACCTCTGCTGCTGGTCTGCCGAGCCGAACGCGTGGATCGGATAGGTGCCGAGGTGAGACGACACCGATAGCGCGGCCGCTATCCCCGAACAAACGCCGGCGAACTCCTCCCGGAGGACGACCTCGGCGAGACAGCTGGCTGCGGATCCCCCGACCTCCTCGGGGTAGCGGATCCCGAGGAATCCCGCGGCCCCCGCTTTCGGGAACAGGTCGAGCGGCGTGCGCTCGGATAGTTCGGCTTCCTCGACGAGAGGAGCGATCTCGCGTTGGGCGAAATCTCGAGCCGACGAGCGGAACGCAGTTATCTCTTCGGGCAGGTCGAAATCCACCCGGGAAGTATGGCAAGGAACAGCCGAGGTTCCTGTGCGGTTCTACGCTTACAGAGTGACTTTCTTATTCAACGACCGGTCCGAGCGCGGGAAACTGCGTTTCACCGGCCCTCAACGGGCCTGGTTCCTGCATCAGATCCTGACGCAGGCGTTCGAAGACATGGGGCCCGGCGAGTCGCGCGATGCGGCGAAGCTGACGGCGCATGGGCGCATGACGGGCTATATGGAATTCGTTGCGACCGAGGACGCTCTCTTCTGCCACTTCGAGCCCGAGCTCAAAGAAACGCTGCCCGAGGAGATCCGCCGATACGTGTTCGCGACCCAGGTCGTCATCGACGACGTCTCGGATGAATACGGATTGGTCCTGATCGTCGGCGAGAGATGGCGAGAGGCGGTCGTGACGGCCGGGGCGGTCGAGCAAGAGACGCGCTCTTTGGGACCCGCGGCCGGATATGTCTGGGTGCCCGCAGCCTCGCGGCCCGAGGTGCTCGAGCAACTGTCGTCTTCCGGAGCGCGCGAGGCGACCGAGGACGACCTGGAACGCATGCGGATCGACAACGCCGTTCCCAGGTGGGGTCGCGAGATGGACGTCAAGACGTTCCCACAAGAAACCGGCATCGATTCGTGGGCGGTCCATTACGACAAAGGCTGTTACGTGGGCCAGGAGGCCATGGCGAAGATCCATTTCCGGGGGAAGGTGAATCGCAGGTTGGCCAAGCTCGAGGGCGACCGGCTGAGAAGGGGAGAGGACATCATCGACGAGGGAGTGAAGGTCGGGATAGTTACGTCCGCGCAGGGCGACAAGGGCTTGGCTCTCGTGCGTTACACGGTGGAGCCCGGCGCCGAGGTCGAAGTCGGGGCGTCGAGGGCGAAGGTCGTGAGCTGATGACGCATCACTACGAAGGCAACGACCTCATCGTGCGAAAGATGCGCATCGGCGATTTGGAGAACAACGTCTATGTGCTCGAGGATCCCGAGACGCACGACGCTCTACTCGTCGACGGCTCCTTCGAGCCCGACACGATCATCAAAGGATGCGAGGGTGCGAACGTCGTCGGTATCGTGCAGACGCACGGTCACTACGATCACGTCCAGGCCCTTCCCGAACTGAAAGAACGTCTGGGTGTCCCGGTTTATGCGCACGATGGCGAGGACTATCCGATCGAGATCGACGAATACGTGCGACACGAACAGCACATCCCGTTCGGCAGGAAAGAGGCGAAGGTGTTGCACACGCCCGGTCACACTCCCGGCGGCATCTGCCTGCTGGTGGGCAAGCATCTGATCTCGGGTGACACGTTGTTCCCGGGAGGACCCGGTAACACGTGGAAAGACGCGAAGGCTTTCGGCACGATCATCGATTCGATCGAGACGAATCTGTTCGTTCTTCCGGACGAGACGCGCGTCTATCCCGGGCACGGGGACGACACCACGATCGGCGCCGAAAAACCGCACCTGCAAGAGTGGGTCGAGAGGGGCTGGTAAGGGCTTGCGTCCGATCGAGCGACCGCTCGAACCCAAGGAAGGCCGGGGACAAACGACCGGCGAGATGATCTCGTTCGGTAAGCACAAGGATCGAGGAACGGGTTACTCGGCGCGCTCGGAGCGGGTTGGTCCCGGAGTCTTGGTCTTGCACGAGTTCTTCGGACTTACGCCATCGTTCAAGGAGAAGGCCGATCGTTTGAACGAGGCGGGTTTCACCGCGCTGGTACCGGACCTTTACGACGGCCGGGTCGCGTCGACCGTCGATGAGGCGCGCTCTCTTGCCCAGTCGCTCGACGAAGACACGGTGATGGCCAGGCTCGGTGCCGCGGCCGAGCACCTAACGGCGAACTGGCATCCGCGCTTGGGCGTGGTCGGGTTCTCGTTGGGGGCGGCCTTCGCGGTCGAGCTCGCCAAGAGTAGGGACGTCGAAGCGGTCGCCCTCTATTACGGGATGGGGGAGATGCCCGGCCCCCGGTGGAAGAGCCCCGTCCTGGGGCACTTCGCCGAGAACGACGAGTGGGAGTCTCACGAATACATCCAGTCCTTCTTCGAGGCGTTGGAAGAGATAGGAGCCGATGCCGAGTCGTTCGTCTATCCCGGAACGGGACATTGGTTCGCCAACCCGGACGTTGCCGAGGCGTACGCGCCCGACGCCGCGGAACAAGCGTGGAATCGCACGATCGATTTTTTCTCCCATCACCTCGCCTGACGGCTAGTCCCTAGCGCTTAAGTCGAGCCTCGGCGCAAGATGGGTCGATGGAGGCTTCCCCTAGGACAGAGCTAGAACCACAGATCCCGGTCCGGGACGTCAGGCTCGCGGGTTTGCTGGCAACGGGGGTCGCACTTGCGATCCTCTACGTTGTCTCCGGTCTGGGCATCGGTGCCCCTTTCCCGCCGTCATCGATCGCGGAAGCGCTGTTGCGTGCGCTTCCAGGAGGTATCGCAACCTTCTTCATCGAGCTCATGGGCCACTGGGCGCGGCCGAGTCTCGCGGCGGGGGCGATCCTCGCGACCCTAGTTCTTGGCGCCGAGATATTGGTCGTGACGGGGCGGAAGGCGGCGCCCAGACCGTGGGTCGCCGCCGCGGTCCTCGCCGTCGCGGCAGCGATCGCCGTTGTCGTGGGCCCTGCGAACGAGGCGGAGCCGGTGGCGGTTGCGATCGCGCTCCTGTTGGCCGCGACCCTCTACGCGTTCACGTGCTCCCGCATGCTGCGACTTCTCACCGCGAGCGAGGCCGCCGAGGTAGATGAATCGCGACGTCGAGCTCTCAGGCTGGGCGTCGGTGGAGCGGTCGGGATCGCGTTCGCCGGAGCGGGACTGGGCTGGCTCGCGCGGCGGCTGGGGGGGCCGGACACGAACGTGACGCTCGTTGCGCCGGCGGATCCTGCTGCCATCCCGACGAGGGCGTCGTTCCCCGAGATCCCGGGGCTGTCACCGGAGGTAACCCGCGCAGAGGATCACTACGTCGTCGACATAAACCTCGTCCAACCCTCGGTCGAGGCGGACGGTTGGAACCTGGGCGTCGGGGGCCTCGTCGATAAGCCGCTCACCCTGACTTTTCCCGAACTGCAGCAGAGCTTCCCGGTGGTCGAGGAGTACGCCGTGCTGACGTGCATCTCGAACGAGATCGGTGGCGATCTGATCGGTAACTCCAGATGGGGAGGTGTCCGGCTGCGCGATGTGTTGGAGGAAGCGGGGGTCGGGAGTGGAGCGGTCGACGTCGTTTTCTACGCGGCCGACCATTACAGTGACTCGATCCCGCTGGACGTCGCCATGGATCCGTCGGTTCTGCTCGCGGTATCGCAGAACGGGAAGCCCTTGTTGCAGCAACACGGCTTCCCGTGTCGCGTGCGGGTCCCGATGATCTACGGGATGAAGAATGTGAAGTGGCTCGAACGGATCGAAGTGGTGAACAAGGACTATCGCGGCTACTGGATGCAGCGCGGTTGGTCGGATGTCGCAACCGTTCGAACGGAATCTCGGATCGATGTTCCCGGCGGTAACGACGCGGTGCGGAGTGGCGAGGAAGCGTGGATCGCCGGTGTCGCGTGGTCTGGAGGCCGGGGCATCTCCAAGGTTGAGGTTTCGACCGATGGTGGGGAGACCTGGTCCGATGCCATGCTTAAGGACCCCATCAGCCGCTACGCGTGGACGCAGTGGGCGATGAAGTGGGTTCCCACGAAGCCCGGCTCGTACACGCTTGCGTGCCGGGCTACCGATGGGACGGGAGAGGTGCAAACGGCAGAGACCGCGCCGCCTCATCCTTCGGGCGCGACCGGCTACCACTTCAAGGACGTCTCCGTCGGCTAGTTTCTTTTCGACAACACGGAAAGGGGCGCGTCATGGAGAGTCATCCGGGATCGGATGGTCCGGATCAAGATCAACTGAGT
>JAXDJP010000129.1:0-7066 GCA_034665645.1 Actinomycetota bacterium
CGTGACGAACCAACATGCAGGTGGTCGTTACGTAGAACACCTCGGATGAGGCGTCGTGTTGGCCCAGATCGAGCTCGTCCTCTTCCAGACCTTTGTAGGGATAGCCGAAGCGGTCGGCCGCCATCCCGATCTCTTCGAGGCGGGTGGGGTCATCCCAAGCAACGACCTTCGGTCCCACGATGGCGGTGTGGTCGTCCGTGAGCATCCGCGCCGTCATCCGCTCGACCGAGCGAGCGTCGAGCGCGGCGTCGTCGTGGATGAACAAGAGAAGATCCGCGTCGGTGCGGACGCGCGACAGGGCCCAGTTGATCGCGCCCCCGTAACCGAGCGGTCGCGGTGTGCGGACATAACCCCAGCGCCTCGACTTCAGATGTCTCTTCGCGATGCGTTTCAAGCGAGGTTCCAAGTCCTGGTCCGGCGAAGCATCGTCGACGACAAGGACGTCCAGCAATGGATAGGTCTGCGTGTTCAGTCCAACGAGGCAATCCTTCAGCCACGGACGACCGTTGTGCGTGACGACGATCGCCAAGACACTCGGTATGTCTTCGAGGCGACGCGGAGGTACGCGCTCTTTCGTGGACGTCAGAGCCATGAGCTAGAGCTAGACCGGGCCCGCGACGCGGCCCGTTCGGTTCTCCGGGAGGTCTATGAGCTCGAGACCTGAGCGCGGCGCCGGGTCGCCGTAGAGCGTGTTGCGTCGCCGGGGGGTCCGGCCGATCGACTTGATCAGTGCTTCCATGTCTGTCGCGGTCAACTCCTGTCCATGGCTGGCACCTGCGGCGCGCGAGATGTTCTCGTTCATCAGTGTGCCACCCATGTCGTTGGCGCCCACTTGTAGGGCGAGCTTGGAGCCCTCGACGCCCATCTTCACCCACGAGACCTGGATGTTGTCTATGTGCCCCTGCAGCGCAAGCCGGGAGACCGCAAGCATCTTCAAAGCTTCCTCGAAGGTGGGCCCTCGTCTGGAGTTGCCTTTCAGATAGATGGGCGCTCCCATGTGAACGAACGGAAGCGGAACGAACTCGAACAGTCCCTCTCCCGTCGTTGCGGCGATCTCCTTGTGCAGATCTCTGACCACCGCAAGATGACGCGCCCAGTGGCGTGGCCCTTCCACGGTTCCAAACATGATCGTCGCGTTCGAACGGAGGCCGAGCTTGTGCGCGATCTTGTGCACGTCACACCATTCCTGCGTGTTGATCTTGTCGGGGCAGATGATCGCTCGGATCTCATCGTCCAAAACCTCGGCGGCGGTGCCGGGCAGCGTCGCGAGCCCGGCCCCTTTGAGCATCGTCAAGAACGCCTCGACCGAGATGTTGGACGCGGCCGCGCCCTGTGACACCTCCAGTGCGGTGAAGGCGTGCACGTGCATCGCCGGAACCGCTTCTTTGACGGCCCGCAGGTACTCGACGTAGTGCCGACCCGTGAACGAGTGGTGGATCCCACCCTGCATGCAGACCTCGCTGGCACCGGTCGCCCACGCCTCGCGTGCGCGCTCGCCAACCTCCTCGGGGGTCAACAGGTACGGCTCGCCTCGAAGGTTCAAGGATTTCGGACCCTTGGAGAAAGCGCAGAAACCACAGCGGAAATAGCAGAGGTTCGTGTAATTGATGTTGCGGTTCACGACATACGTGACCTCATCCCCGACGGCCCGTTGACGGAGCTCGTCGGCAACCTCGAACAACCTCTCGGTCTCGGCCGCGCGCGTCGTGAACAGCAGCGCTACCTCTTTCTCGCTCAGCTCCTCGCCGTCAACGGCGCGACCCAGTGCTCGATCGATGCTCGGTCTTACGACGCGTCCGGGAACTCGGCCGGCGCCCACTCGCGCGGCCTCGACCAAAAGGGTCGTGGTCTGCGGTGGAGCTTCCTCACCCCCCGATACCCAAAGGTCTTCGCGCGGGTAACCCTCGCCGTCGATCGCGTCGAGAACGCGCGACCGTAGAGACGGGTCGACCCAGGCCCGCAAGGCGGCGGGCTCGGCGATGTACGCCGGGTAAACGGCCAGTCGCTCGACCAGAAGGTGCCCGCGGCCCTCGGTGACGCTCTTCAGCTCGTCGAGCTTGGGCCACGGCGCCTCGGGGTTGACGTGATCGGGGGTGATGGGCGATACGCCACCCCAGTCCGAGAGGCCCGCCTCGAGATAGGTGCCGTACTCGAGGGGCGACAGGTTAGGAGGCGCCTGCACTCCCACGTCCGACCCCATGATGAGCCGAGTTAAAGCGATCATCAGTCGCATTTCGGCTGCGCTCGGCTCGGGCCACTCACTCATCGCGATATCGGGCTTGGCGCGGAAGTTCTGCACGATCACTTCTTGGATGTGCCCGTGACGCTCGTGCGACTCGCGGATGGCCAGCAACGCGTCGATGCGTTCGTCGAACGTTTCGCCGATCCCGATCAAGATCCCCGTCGTGAAAGGAACGTGCGCGCGACCCGCAGCCTCAAGCGTTTCGAGGCGAACCCGCGGCTTCTTGTCCGGGGCTCCCCAATGAGCCATCCCTTTGCCCAACAGCCTCTCGGAGATCGTCTCGAGCATCATTCCCTGGCTGACGCTGACGGGGCGAAGGAGCTCGGCCTCTTCGTCCGTAAGGGTGCCGGGGTTGGCGTGCGGCAACAAAGAGGTTTGATCCAGGATCGCTCGACAGGCCGCGGCTAGATACTCGATCGTCGACCCAAAACCGAGCGCGTCGAGTTCGTCGCGCGCCTCGGTCCACTTCCGCTCCGGTTTCTCGCCCAGCGTGAAGAGGACCTCTTTGCATCCCGCTGCCTGGCCCAACAGCGCGACGTCGACCACTTCCTCGAGCGTCATGAACACGCGATGGCCGGGTACCGGGGGATGGGCGAACGTGCAGTAACCACATGAATCGCGGCAGAGCTGCGTGAGAGGAACGAAAACCTTTTTCGAGAAGGTCACGCGGGGCCCGATCGCGGCGTCGCGCAGGTTGCCGGCGGCCTGGATGACGGTTTCGGGGTCTCGTTCACTCAACGAGGCCAGCTCGCGGACCTCAGGCTCGCTGAGGCGCTCGCCTTGGGACGCCCGCTCGGCCAACGATCCGAGGCGATCCATGGGTGGCAGGCTACTAAACTCGCTCGCCATGAAGGTCACTGCTCTAGCCGGCGGCGTCGGAGGAGCGAAACTATTGGTCGGGCTGTCCGGCGCTCTCGACCAGAACTCTCACCTGACGGCGATCGTCAACACGGGAGACGACGCGACCATTTATGGCGTCCACGTCTCGCCCGATGTCGACATCGTTACGTACTGGCTGGCCGGGCTGGCAGATCGCGAGCGCGGGTGGGGTTTGAAAGACGACACGTTCCGTGTTGTCGAGGGCCTGCGAGCACTGGGCCGCGACGCGTGGTTCCAACTCGGCGACCGAGACTTTGCCACGTGCATCCACCGCACCGAAAGAATGGGGGCCGGGGACAAGCTGACGGCGATCACAGCAGATGTCGCGAGGGCACTTGGCGTCACCGCAACGGTGTTGCCTATGTCAGACGACTCGGTCGCGACGCTCATCGATACCGCCGACGGTCGCACACTTGAGTTCCAGGATTACTTCGTGAAGGAGCGGCAGGAGCCGGAGGTTCACGCGATCCGTTTCTCGGGCATCGAGGAGGCGTCGCCGGGCCCGGACGTACTGCGCGCCATCGAGGAAGCGGACAAGGTCTTCCTCTGTCCCTCGAACCCACTCGTGTCCATCGGCCCGATCCTCGGGCTCTCGGGCGTAAGGGATGCGTTGAAAGCGCATCCCGACGTGACCGCGATCTCACCGATCATCGAGGGGGCCGCGCTCAAAGGTCCCGCAGACAAGATGCTCGCGGCGGCCGGCATCGAAGTCTCCGCATATGGGGTAGCTGAGCTCTACGCCGACTTCCTCGACAGATTCGTTCTCGACGTCAGAGACGAAAGTCACCGCGACCGCATCAACGGACTCGGCATCGAAGCGATCGTTCTCGACACGATCATGGCCGACGAAGAACGTTCCGTGCTTCTGGCGCGAGACCTTCTGTGATCGAGATCATCCCGATCACGGGTGTCCCAGAGATCGAGCCGAAGGACGACGTGGCTGCAGCCATCGTGGAAGCAGCGGGACCGGACGCCTTTCGCGACGGAGATGTCTTGGTCGTAACGCAAAAGGTCGTCTCGAAGTCGGAAGGACGCATCGTTTCCGCCGACGAGAAGGGGGCAGCGGTTCTGGGTGAGACGAAAAGGGTGCTGCGACGCGCCGCCGGAGGGATGCTCATCTCCGAAACGCGCCATGGATTCGTTTGTGCGAACGCCGGCGTCGACGAATCGAACGTCGAACTGGGGAAGATCGCGCTACTTCCTCTAGACCCCGACGCGTCGGCTCGCAGGGTGCGATCGAAGGTGGCGCACCTCACAGGGACCGATGTCGGCGTCATCGTCAGCGACACGTTCGGCCGAGCTTGGAGGCTCGGCCAGACGGACGTTGCGATCGGCGTCGCCGGTTTCGACCCGTTCAACGACTATCGGGGAACCACCGATGTGGAAGGGCGCGAGCTCCACGCGACGCGCATCTGCATCGCCGACGAGATCGCCGGTGCCGCCGAGATGGTGATGGGCAAAGCCGACCGCATCTGCGCCGCCATCGTTAGAGGGACCGACGTGCGCATGGCGCGCGGCGCGGCCACAGAGATAGTGAGATCGCCCGGAGAGGACATGTTCCGCTGAACTTCGAGGAAGCAGTTGCAGCGCGCCGAAGTGTTCGAGCCTTCGAAGCGAAACCCGTTGAACGTTCTCTAGTGGAGAGAGCGATCTCGATGGCGATCCAAGCTCCCGCTCCGCATCACAGTTCGCCGTGGCGCTTCGTCCTTCTCGAGGAAGACTCCGCGAAGGAGAGTTTCTCTAGGGCCATGGGCGAGCGATGGCGACAAGACCTCGCCGCCGATGGGATGGACCCACATCGCATCGAAGGCATCGTTACGCGCTCGCACCGGATGCTCACTTCGACTCCCCTTCTCGTCGTCTGTTGCGTCGACATGAGCAAAGCGCACGACTACGAGGACGGCCCGCGCAGCTTGGCGGAATGGAGTCTGTTCGCGCACTCGACCGGCGCCGCGCTTCAGAACTTCATGACGGCCCTCGCGACCGACGGCATCGCGTCCTGCTGGATCTCCGCCCCTGTTTTCTGCCGCGACGTCGTGCGCGAGGTCTTGTCTTTGCACGAAAGGATCGAGCCTCAGGCCCTCGTGCTGGTCGGGTACCCCGCCCCCGACTACCGCCCACGCCCACGGCCCCCACTCGATCCGCGGCCCTTCATCGTCGAGGCCGACGCATAAGGGGTTACGCGACGTTGGTCCGGGTATCGGATAGCCTCTGGCGCCGTGAGCGATACCCCGGAACCCACCAGTAAGAAGCTAGAGGCCAAGCGCGCGCGGCGCCTTGCGGAAGAGCGCAAGGCCGCCGAGCAGAAGCGCGCCCAGCGTCGCCGCAGCCTGATCACGACGGGCTTGGCCATCGCGGTCGCGGCGCTCGTGATCGGCCTGATCGTCTTCCAGAAGGGCGGCGACGGTGGTAGCCGTGGAGTGACCGATATCGGGGGGCCCGAGACGCCGGAAGCGGCCGGCTGCACCGATCCAGAGGAGCACCCGGACGAAGGCCACACTCACGTTGCCGAAGGGACGCCCATCGATTACAAGACCGACCCTCCGACCTCTGGAGACCACTGGCCGCCACAGAGCATCGCCGACACCGGTTTCTACGCGACTCCGGTCGAGAACGAGCGACTCGTGCACAACATGGAGCACGGCCAGATCGTCATTTGGTACAAGAACAGCGCGTCCCAAGATGAGAAAGACAAGATCGAGGATTACGTCAACGAGGATCCGGACGTGATGGTCGGTGTGCCTTACGACTTCGACGGGCCCGGCACCTACGTCATGACGTCGTGGCGTTGGTCCATGAACTGCGAGACGCCGTCACAAACGGTGATGGATCAGTTCCGCAAAGACCACCAGGGTCACGGACGAGAGGCGATCACCCCGACCTTCACCGGCTAGCCACGAACTCTTGATCCGTAGGTTCGCCCTCCGTTTCCCCGGCGGCCCTCACTTTTTCTCGGCGATGACGTAGACGACTTCGGAGCGTTCCTCGAAATCGGCGGGACCCAAGCTTTTCAGGCGCTCACGCACGGTCTCAACGCATCGGATCGATACCTCGGGAGATAACGCGTGCAGGCGGAGGCGACTCAGTCCATGACCCGTACGGTGCGCTAGGAACTCGTCAGGATTTCTCGGGGCGCGGTACTCCCCGACCCATGAATCGATCGGGCGGAGACCGTGTTTCGACATCAAGCTCTCCACCTTGCCCGGCGTATCGAGGATGTCGAAGCGCGCGAAGTCCGGGTCGGGCGGCGGAGCTCCATAGCGATCCATCTCCTCAGCCCACACCTGAAAAGCGGCATTATCGTTCTCGACGCCCCAGGTGATCGTTCCCACGACGCCCCCCGGTCGTAAGGTCCTGGCGGCCTCGGCTATCCCCCGCTCGGGATCGGATAGATGAAAGAGAACGAACGCAAATATCGCGACGTCGAATGAGTCGTTCTGGAACGCGAGTGTCGACGCATCCATCACGGCGCGCGGGAACTTGACTGGCGCGCGTTGGAGCATCCCGAAGGACAGATCCGCAGCTACGATCGTGGCATCGCGGGCGTGAGATCTGATCTCGGGCAAGAAAGCCCCCACGCCCGCGCCTCCGTCCAAGACATACCGAGCTTCATCAAGGGGTAAACGCGGCAGAAGCTCACGCGATAACGGGAGTAGTTCCGGAGCCCACAGAGCTTCGTAAGCCTCCGCTCCCTCGGAGTAAAGGCTCGAGAGCTTGCGGCGCGTCGAGCGCGCTCGGTCGTGCCCGTCCTCTCCGCCGGTCACAACATCATCACAATCTCGCTACTTCGAGACGCGGTTCTCGTCCGAGGAAACGTCCGAACTCGGAGACGGCCTCCTCGAGGGCTTCTTTCGCCGGCTTGTCCAACGAACGGTAAAGACGGACCTCGATGTCGACGGTCTTGTCCTTGATCGAACGACGCCAGTGCCCGATCACGCGGTCGCC
>JAXDJP010000130.1:0-2684 GCA_034665645.1 Actinomycetota bacterium
CATGGATGGCGTTCCAGAACGCATATGAAACTGCTTATGGGCAAGAAGAGGTTGGCGTGAAGAATTCGAAGGGTCAGACCGTCATCCAGCCGCCCGACTACGCGATGTATCCCTACGACTTCGTGAAGCTCCTGGCGGCGACGATCTCGGCGGCTGATTCGACCGAGGGCTCTAAGGTCATCGCGGCTTTGAATCAAGTCGACATCCAGGGCGCGAACGGCGACGAGCGCGGATTCAACGAAAAGAACCACGAGGGGGTCGTCGACGACGACGTCTATTTCGCCGTCTTCGAGGACATGACGTTCACGCCGGTTAAGGACGATCCCTTGTCGTCGACCTTGCAAGTCATACCGCAGACGCAATGAACCGAACGCGGCTGGGCCTCGTCGCGCTCTCTTGCGGGGCGCTCGCGGTTTCGGTCCTCGCCGCTCCCGCAGTAGCGCGCTCTGATCTTCACCTTCCCACGCGTGAGGACGCGAGTACCTACGCACCTGGAGCGGAGACCATCCTGTACGGCGCCAACGGGATCGAGACACAGATCCCCGGTCGCGCCGAAGACCGCGAGCGCGTGACGATCTCGCTGGGTGGCGATGGGTCAACGCAAGCGATCGTCGTCGATCAACGTTTGACGCTGCACGGGCTCGGAGACTTCTTCTTCAAGGTGTCGGGCCCCGCGCAGGATGTCGAGGCCCTGCCGGCGTCCGAGGCAAAGCCGGGGCTTCGGAAGGGTTCTGTCCTGTGGCAGGGATTCTCCGACGGGAGGAAGGTTCTCGCGGCGCGCATGCCCCTCTTTCCGGACCAAGAAAAGGATCGCCTCCCGCTCGAGACATCGATGTCGCTGGAGAATGGCGGTCGCCGGCTTCAACCCGGCGACACCGCGTCGGGCGATTTCCGATTGCATTTCTCGGTGTCGAACTCGACGTCCAGCCTGACGTCGATGAGCGTCGCTGAGGGAGATAAGCGTGAGCTTGCCGGCGTGCTCGACGCGATCCGGAGATCGCTGGAGAAAGGGAAGCGTCCGGCTCCGGGTAAGGGCGGGATCCCGAAGAACGTCACGGCCCTCGGTCCGATCAAGCCGATCGCGCGCTTCCTCGAGTTGCCGTTCGAGGTGCGCGGGCAGTTCGTTTTTCCCTCGGACACCGCGGGTATCCATGCGACCGGTGGCCGCGTCGTCGAGAGGCCCGACGGCATCCACGTGCGGTTCGGCGGTACGCTGGGGGCCGGGCGACCACGCACGCTCGATCTCGTGGTGACGGGGCGCGCCGAGCAGATGCCGTTCCCCGCGCTGCACATGGAGGCGGGCTCGGGACTACTAGCGCCGGCACAGCTGCGCCCGCCTGCAGGAAAGAGTTGGAGCGACGCGCTCGCCGCTAGGCCCGGCGCGTTCTCCGGCCGCGAGATGCTGACGCGAGTAATGACGGTTCTGTCGCAGATGGCAAAACTTACGAGGCTCGATTCGTACCTGGGCAACCCCGACGTGTCGGGGCAGTCGGTCTCGCGCTACATCTACCGGATCGCGCCGCCGCCGCAGGTCGCGCAGGGTCCCGTCGTCGAGGTGACCCAGAACGTCAACCTGTGGCTTGCCATCCTGGCGGTCCTCGCGCTCGTGTTCCTCGCGTTCGACCTGCTATTGCTCTGGTCGCTCAGCTAATGGGCTCTAGATCGAAGCTTTGAAGATGCCGTGGCCGAACGTTGCCGCGAAGAGGAGCCGCCCCTTCCTCACGTAGCGAAGGTCGTTGATCGGGGACAGTGGGAGGTTGCTGCCGACCTTGAGCCATTTCCCACCACGCACGCCGCTGCGGAACACTCCGACATCGCTAGCGAGGTAAAGCTTCTTGCGGACGAGCAGCAGATCGTTGACGGGCGCCTTCGGGAGGTTCCCGGTGATGTTCTTCCACGTCTTACCCCCGTCTCTCGACTTCAGGACGTACGGCGACTGGTCGCCTTGCCGGTAGCCGGAATAGGTGAGGTAAACGACGCGAGGATTGTTGCGCTTGACCTCTAGATGCGTGACCCATCTCTTAGGCAGCGACTTGCTGAGCAGCTTCGTCCAGTTCGCGCCGCCGTCCTTCGTCTTCCAGAGGAGGCCGTTATCGGTCCCCGCGTAGATGACGTTGGGCTTCTTCTTGTTCAATCCGAGCGCCTGCACGGTTCCGTAGTGAGCCGCGTATAGCGGATTGATTTCGCGTCCCGCATCGCCCTCACCCAGGTCCGGACTTATGGAGGTCCACGTTTGGCCGCGGTCCTCCGACTTGTTCACCTCGCTGCCGGCCCAGTACATAACGTCTGCGCTGCCGGGCTGGAACTCGATCGGCGATAGCCAACCGAAACGCGCCGAGGTCTGTGTCATGTCCGACATGCTGTCGCCGCCGTTGTCACTGCGCCCGCATGCTCCGTACTGCGAGCACGCAAACACGTTCTGCTTGTCTTTGGGATTGATGGCGTTCTTGACACCGTCGCCGCCGTAATAGGAGTTCCATTCGTTCTCCGCGCCGCCCCACGTGCGGAGGGACCCGTTGTCCTGCACGCCGCCGTTTACGCGCAATGGGTCTTGGGGGCTGACGTCGAGCGTGAAGAACTGACTCCACGGCTGGTACGGCTGGTGCTCCCAGGTCCCATCGGCCCCGTTTTGTTCGGAGCGGTAAACGCCGCCGTCATTACCGTTGTAGACGACGCCTTGTTGA
>JAXDJP010000131.1:0-2784 GCA_034665645.1 Actinomycetota bacterium
CGCTGCGCGGATCGCGTCGATCGTCGCCGTGACTTGGAGCGAGGGTTCCGCGGAACCGTGTTGCAGCTGGAGGATCTGCACCGCGAACTCGATATCCGACATGCCACCCGGCCCCAGCTTCACGTGCCGACGCGGATCGGTACCGCGGGGGATGCGTTCCTTCTCCATGCGCGCTTTGAGGTGTCGTATCTCCGCGAGAGCTTTGGACGAAAGCGTGTCGGGGAACGCCAGCTTTCGATGCGCCGCCAGGAAACGTTCACCCACGTCGGTGGAACCCGCGGCGAAACGGGCCTTCGTTAAAGCTTGGAACTCCCAGGGTTTCGCCCAGCGTGCGTAGTACTCGGCGAACGAATCGAGCGAGCGCGCCAACGTGCCCTGCTTGCCTTCCGGGCGGAGCCCCAGATCGATCTGGAACGCTTGGCCCTCCGGCGTTATCTCTCCGATCGCTTTGATGAGGTCCTCGGCGGCCTTCTCGACAACGCCAGGGTCCCCGTCGTGCACGAACATCACGTCGATGTCGGACGAGTAACTGAGCTCCCGGCCCCCCAGCTTCCCCATCCCTATGACGGCGAAGGGGAGCGATGGGTCGAGGGCAGCCTCGAGCACCGCTTCGGCCAGATCGGCCAGGCCGGACCCGACGTCCGTCGCATCCGTTTCGCCGGCGACGTCTCCGATCGCGATGTGCATGAGCTCTCGGCGCTTGAAGCGACGAAGGCCTTCCATGAGCCCTTCGTCGCCCCGCCACTCGAGCGACGCCCTGGCCTCCTTCACAAGTTGGTTGCGGTCTTTGCGTTGCGAGGTTCGACCCGTGTCGGCGATCGTCGTCAACTCGTCCGGCACGTGACTCAGCACCTCGCCGAGGAGCTTTCCGCTTCCCAGGACCTTCGCGAGCAGCGCGAGGCCCGGTGGGTTGTCCCGGAAGGAGCCCAGCACGTCCAGTCGGCCGTGGAGGGCTTCCCCGAGCTTCAGGAAGGAGAACAATCCTTCGTCCGGAGTGGGGCTTGCAGCCAGCCACTTGAGGAGTGCCGGAGTGAGAAAGCGGAACACGCGTGCGCGGCGCGACGTTCCAGAGACGAGACCTTCCAAGGTTCGTGCCGCGCGCTCGACGTCTCGAAAGCCAAGGACGCGCAATCTTTCGCCCAGAGCTTCGGGAGACAACCGCGTTCCCGTTCCCTCTGCCAGGGATTCGATCATCGGCCGGTAGAAGAGCTTTTCGAATCGCCCTCGTACGTCGGCAAGCACCGCTCGATGCGCGCCGACGAATCTGTCGGCGGCCCCCGCCGATGGCGTGTCTTTGAATCCCATCACCCGCGCCAACCTGCTGAGGCTCGCTTCGTCGGTCGGCAACATGTGCACCTGGCGCTCTTGCCACAACTGGAGGCGGTGTTCGACGGTACGTAGCCATCGATATGCAACGGCGAGTCCCGCGCCGTCGTCCTCGGCTATGTATCCACCCTCGACGAGCGCCGTCAGCGCGGGGAGCGTTGCACCGCTGCGAAGGGTGTCGTCGTCACTTCCGTGCACGAGTTGTAAGAGTTGAACCGAGAACTCGATGTCGCGGATGCCCCCCGGCCCCAACTTCACATCATTCCATTCGGTGGACTTCGATCTACGCGCGGTGCGAACGGCGTTCTCTTCGACACGTTCTTTCATCTTGCGTATCTCGTTGACGCGAGCTTCCGAGACCTCGGTTGGGAATACGAGGTCCCGGGTTCCCGCAACGACTTCGTCCCCCAATTCGAGAGCGCCGGCGGCCGAACGAGCTTTGAGCAGCGCTTGGTACTCCCACTCCTTCGCCCAGCGCCGGTAGTACTCGAGGTATCCCTCGACCGATCGAACGAGCGCGCCGCTGCGCCCTTCCGGGCGGAGGTTCAGGTCGATCCTGTAGGCCTGACCTTGAGGTGAGAACGCGCCGAGGTCCTTTACGAGTTGCTCGGCGGCCTTCGTTCCTTCTTCATCGCCTCGCGAGACGAACATCAGATCGATGTCGGAGGAGTAGTTGAGTTCCCGTCCGCCCAGCTTTCCCATACCGATGACTGCAACGGTTTCCGTCGCTTCGATCGTCTGCAATGCGACGTCGAGCGACGCGTCTGCGAGATCCGAGAGAGCTCGACCGACCTGTTCCAGTTGGACTTCTCCGGTCAGGTCGCGCGCCGCGATCGCCAGCAGCATGAGCCGTTTGGAACGGCGCAGTCCGTCCATCCCGTCGTCGTCCACTGCTGCGCCGAGCACCGCCTCGTAGCCGGCACCGTCCGGTAGGGGGGAATCGTCTTCCAGCACGCTCGCGGCGGCGGGTTCCTCGTCTATGAACGCGGCGAGTGAGCGACTGGCAACGCGCACGGCATCGGATCGGCGCTCGCTCGTAGAAAGCTCCGGATCCATCACGCCAGGCTACTTTGTGCCTCAGGGACGAATGCAGGCGGTGATCCGGCCTTCCTTTGTGTTCCATCCACAACGAACGGCGCGGTTTTCTCCCTCATCTCGAGGTTACGAGTTGAAGGGGTCGCCGCTATGGTGCCGAACTGTTTGGCCAACGCTCCAATGAGAGCGTGATCGCGGATCGAAGAACCGCCTCGTAAAGCAAACCGCGGGAGTGAGGACCACACCGCTCTCACGAGGTGAGTGGGATCGCAAGTTTGGAAGGGCGGTCTGTCGCCCTGTGTAGGTCGCCGCGTGCGCGCGGGGCCCGAGACAGAAAGGAAAGATCGGAATGAGCTGTAGAACCACGCATGCCTCCATCCGAAAGTCCCTCGCCGTCTTCGGGATAGTTCTTGCCTCGTTCGG
>JAXDJP010000132.1:0-3111 GCA_034665645.1 Actinomycetota bacterium
CCAATCAGATCCTTGTCGAGATCCGCTTGATCGGCGTTCCAATCCGAGGGGCAGTTATCGGCGTCGTCCCGAATCCGGTCTCCGTCGGAGTCCGTGTCGTAATCGCATACGTCACCTTCGCCGTCGCCGTCTGCGTCGGCTTGGTTTGCGTTGGGATCGGCCGGGCAGTTGTCCTCCGCATCGGTGAGACCGTCCCCATCCGAGTCCACTTTCGAGGCGCAGTCGTAATTGGGGTGAGCCGCATCTCTGATCGTCAGAGTGGCGACGGTTCCGTGACCGGTCTCGGCGCTGATGTAGAACCCCGCTCCGTCCCCGGCCGTCTGGTAGCAGCCGTAACTGAAACCGGCGAAGGCAGACGCTGCGATGCTTACCGACACCTGGGTCGTCCCGGTTTCGAAACTGCCGTTGCATGCGCTGCCGTCCGATTGATAGGTAGCCTGCGCGGGAAAGACGATGCTCTGTCCCCCGCTGTAGAGGGTCTCTCCCGGAACCACCTTGGCGAATCCCCATTGGTCGTACGCACCCTCCTGGTGCGAGCTGCTGGGCGCGCAGTTGGGCGGCGGCTCTGAGTGGTCGATGTTCGTCGTCTGCGTCGAAACGGAGACCGACCCAGAAAGAGAATCGACGTTCAGATGCGATGGAGAGATGGTGACGTCGTCGATGCCTTCCCCATTGCCCTGGGTCCCGGTGGTGTGGCCGCTGCCGTCCCCCCACGCCAACCCCGAGCCCGCGGCCGCCGGAGCGGTTTGCAATCCGGTGGCCAGAAGGACGGAGACGAGCGCGACGGTAGACAGCTGTCGCAGGTGGCGCTTCACAGGGACCCCTCTCAGTTAGTGGCCACAAGCCTAGGGAATAGGTCGCGAGGCGGTCTATAGCTAATCCGGGTGGTCCCCCATCCAGCTCACACCGAGGATCGGCGTCACGAGAACTGTCCTAGGTGACCGCCGGCTCGGGCAGTTTGTGCTCCGTGATCCAGTCGTCGATCTCGTCCCACCAGGTGTAGAGCCAGTCGATCAGCGCTTCCTCGGTATGAGGAACCTCCTCCGGAGGTAGACGCCAGTAGCGCGCGTCTATCGGATCGGACAGCGGGATCCGGGCCCACAGGTCGCGGAAGGAACCCAACTCCTCGAGTACGGAGTGGGCGACGAACGCAACGTCGGCCTCGGGGGCGGCGAGTATGGCGGCCATCGGGCCCTTATGCCGCGGCGGCAGGACGTTCACCAACTCCTCGGCCTTCTGGGCATGACGATCGAACCCTTTGCTCTTCAGGAGGTCGATCGCCTTGAGGCGCAAGTGCTGTGTGAAGTCCTTTCCTTCCGGGAAGAGGACGAACGCATCGTTGTCCCTCATCCCAGTCGCGAGGTTCCCGATCGCCGCGGTGTACCGATTCGCGTCCTTCTTGTTGTGGGTGATGAACTCGTTCGGGAGCCGGTTACCCATCGAGTCGAACAACGGATCCCACTGAAGTTTGGCAAGCATCACGATGCGCGGTCGGCGCTTGTAGGCGATCATCAAAGTCCCGATCAACATGAGCGAGTTACCGGGCCCCGCGTGACGACAGAAGACGAGCAATGGTCCCGGCTTGGGAGTCGGACTCTCTTCGATGTTGATGCGCAGGCCGAACAGGTTCGAGACTCCGCGGTACATCTTGTGCAACCACCACGTCATGTACCGGTAATGCGTCTCTACGGCTTCATCCGACTTCAGCGACATGCCGAATCCGAAACGGACCCACAGGACAAGCATGCAGGCGAGACCGATGACCTCCATAACGAGATAGAACGTGCCGAACGACACGATCCGCACGCAACGGAAACGGCCGGGGACGAAGATGTCCGCTACGGCCGCCACCACAAGCAACACCGGCGACACCGCGATCAGGGCAAGACACAGAACTAGGACGAGCGGCGCCACCACCAAGCGACGGATCCACCGTGGCGGCAGCCTGTCCACTTAGCCCCCCGGCCGATCGCTTGTTAGGTATTCGACGCTCGCCTCGTAGGCAAGCTTCATGTGACGGCCCACCGACTTGAAGTTCTTGTAGCGAAGGTTCCCGAGGCTGTCGTAGCGAGGCGCGGCCCCCTCGCCGGTCGGCAGGACGTGAGCGGTCACGCCATCCGGAAGGGACGACATGTCGCGCGCAAAACGGTGCCGGCGGGCAACCTCGAAAGACACCATCCCCACCTGCCACGGGTTCCTCGGAACGGTAAGCGGCCGCTCGATGCGTCCAACCTGAAGGACGAACACCTCCGTCGCTCCGAGCTCAACCGCACGCCCTATCGGGATGGAGTTCACGATTCCTCCGTCGATGAAGTGCTCGTTCCCGATCTTCACCGCGGGAAGGATGCCGGGAACGGCGGATGATGCCAGGATGGCATCGATCAACGGTCCCTCGTAGAACCAATGCTCCGCCGCTCTCTCGATCGATGCTGCAACGCACTGGAACGGAACGACGAGCTCTTCGAAGGTGGACGCCGGCAGCATCTTCTTGATCAGGCGGCGAAGAGGTTGGTTGGGCTGCAGCGAAGTGCGGGTCTTAACCAGGTTCGCGGCGCCCCCCAAGATCGAGCCTGAGAAGACGTCGCTGCTATCGAGGGTCGTCCACATCTCTTCAAGCTTGTCTATCGTCTCGAGTGTGGGGGCCGCGGCAACCGCCGCCCCGTTCATCGCACCGATCGAGGTCCCCACGATCAGATCGGGAACGACGTTCCGCTCGAAGAGTGCTCGGAGCATCCCTACCTCAGCCGCTCCCAGTCTCCCCCCGCCCCCGAGAACGAACGCGATCTTGCTCTTCGGCTTCTTCCGAGAGCGAGGGGGCATGCTTCGCATGATTGTTAGTGGAGTCTCGCGAAGATGCGGTGGCCGGGCTCTGGATCCCGAAGACGCCTTCGGATATGGACCTCAGCAGCCGATGGAGGATTGATGAATCGTCGCTCGATCTCGCTCTGTTTCGCGCTCGCCGCCTTCGCGGCTTCAGGGATAGCGAACCCCGCTTCCGCGGCCGGTAGGTGGCGGCCGCGGGCAGGAGTGACCTTCCAGTGGCAGCTTCAAGGAAAAGTCGACACCTCCGTGGCTGCCCGCGTCTACGACATCGACATGTTCGACTCGTCC
>JAXDJP010000133.1:0-5570 GCA_034665645.1 Actinomycetota bacterium
TCCAGCGTGGACTGCGATCCTTACCCTGGCGTTGAACGACTCGTCTTCACCCCTTTTCGCCACGACCATGTCTCGGAGGATTGCGCCCCCCCGAACGGCCTGAGACGCAGAAGGAAAAGCTAGGAGAAATCCGTCCCCGAGTTTCTTCACGCACTGACCACGAACCGGTTTCAGCGATCGGTCGACCATCTTCTGCAGTTCGCTGAGTAACTCGAGAGCGGCCTCGTCCCCCACGTCGGCGGTGAACTCGGTGAAGCCCGCCACATCGACGAAAGCGATGCCGACGTGCCCACCCTTCGAGATCTCCGCGAGCTTCGACTGCGACTCCGAGTCCTCGACGGCGAGATTCGCGAGCAAGTGCGTGCTCTTCAGACCCCATTTACGGAGTCGCGAAGGCCGCTTTCGCAAAGCCTCCTCGATGATGGGCTCCAACGCTCCCGCCGCCTGGACGACGCTTTGCATCGGGCCTTCTTCTTGGTCGATCTTGTGGCGGATCTGCTCCGTCATCTTTGGGACCAGGGTTGGGTCTCCTCGGAGCGCCGCCAGGATCGCCTGGCGCATTTTCATAGGGGCACGCTACCAACGCTGGGCGCCTCCGTAGGCGCCCGCCTACACCCCTGAAACAAGGAGAGAGACGCAAGTAACCTCGCGCGATGGCCAAGCTAGCGCGCCGTCGCAACGCACCGTTCTTCATCGCGGGCGGAATCGCGGTGGTCGTGGTCGTCGCGTTCTTCCGGCTGCCGGACACTCTGATCGTTCAGATCGAACACCGTGCGCCGGCGACCGGAAGTGGCGGCGACTGGATCTATCGCCTACTGGCGGTCGTCGCGGTCCTGCAGGGCATCTACGTCGGAAGGATGCTGCGACCGGACAAAGTGAAGCGATCCTTACCGGATGGAGTGGTAGCTCCCGAGGAACTTGAGCGGCTTTTCGCTGCCGCCTCCCGGAGCGCGTCGGTAGCGATCTCTCCGACGCTCGTTTATGGACTGACTGCGTTCTTCCTTACCGGAGGCCGCTCCGCGATGTGGTTCTTCGTCGTAGTGATGGTGGCGCAAGGCGCCTGGTACTACCGACAACTCGGCCGTTTGGCGACGTGGCTGGGCCGGATCCCCGGGCCGCCTCCGGCTCCCCCGAGGTGGCTCACCTGGCGTTCGGATCCCGCCGGTTACGTCCCTCCCGTGACGCGGGGGCTAACGTCTCATCCCGACGGCAGCGGAGACGGTTCGGCTTGACCGAGCCACGCGTAGCGATCACCGACGGTGACACGCACATAACGGTCACCGAGTTCGAGGAACGGCAGCGCGCCCTCGCCGGTCTGCTGAGGGAAGGGGACATCGCAACCGGCGATCGGATAGCGATCCTCGCGTCTAATCGGCACGAGTACCTCGAGGTCACGATGGGAGCGCTCCGCTCCGGAGTCATCCCGGTTCCGGTGAACCCCCTCCTGAAAGAGGACGAAGTCCGCTACATCGTCGAAGACTCTGGGGTCCGCTGGCTTTTCACCGACAGTCCGGTGGCGAACCCGGAGGGGCTCGAGAGGACGATCCGCTTCGGCGCGGACTACGACGCCCTCATGACCGATGCGTCGCCCGCGACGATCGCTCGCTACGTCCTGACGCGCCCCATGCATTACACCTCGGGGACAACGGGCCGGCCCAAAGGTGTTTACGTCGCGCCGATGAACGAGGAGGAGGCGGCGCGACGTTCCCACTCCTTCCGCCAACTCTGGGGGCTTAACGACAAAGACGTGCATCTCGTCTGCTCGCCGTTCGGGCACTCGGCCCCTCATCGCTTCGCGATGCGGACCCTCGAGTCGGGAGGCCGAGTCATCGTGGGCGGCAAGTTCGAACCTCTCGACGTCCTGTCGAACGTCAGTCGCCACCGAGTTACCTCGACGTTCATGGTTCCGACTCATCTCGAACGGATCCTCCGGCTCGAGCCTAGTGAGCTTCGCCGCCACGACCTGAGCTCGATGCGGCTCCTCGCGCACGCGGGCGCCCCGATCTCGGAAGAAACGAAGCTGAAGGCGATGCGCGTTTTTCCCGCCCGGTCGATGTGGGAGTTTTACGGCTCCACCGAGGGCCCCGCGACGCGCATCTCGCCCGAGGAGTGGCTTTCCAAGAAAGGAAGCGTCGGGCGGGCGAGTGGGACCGCTCGAACCCGCATCTTGAACGAGGAACTCGAGGAGTCGCCGGTCGGCGAGGTCGGCGAGGTATGGATCGAAGATGCCGACGCGGAGCGCTTCTCCTATTGGGGGGACAAGGCCAAGACCGAAGCGGCGTGGCGCGGCGACTCTTACAGCGTCGGCGACCTCGGGTGGGTCGACACCGACGGATACCTCTACCTAACCGGTCGGAGACACGACACGATCATCACCGGCGGAGTGAACGTCTACCCCCAAGAGGTCGAACTCAGCTTGCTCGAGCACCCGCAGATCGAGGACGCCGTCGTGTTCGGAGTCGTCAACCAAGAATGGGGCCAAGAGGTGAGAGCGCAAGTAGTCCCCGTCGCGGAGCACGACCTTGACGAGGAGACCGTACGCGCGTGGTTAAGCCGCCGGATCGCCACGTACAAGTGCCCGCGGCGGATCGAGTTCGTTCGTTCGCTCCAACGAACGGCGACCGGGAAGCTGATCAGGACCGGACTCGACGATCTTTATAACTAGTCAAGTGTGACCCCCAAAAAAACCCCCAGAATGATGGTTGCCCGCGGCGCACGTAGCGTGTTGAGTTCTTCCAGGCTGGGTGCCAGATCCTGCCCCAAACAAGAGGAGGCCCTCTGTGAGACCACGCGCTCGAGCGAGCTCGCGCAGCAAGGTGGGGATAGCCGTAGTTATGTCTGTCGTCGCGTCGATGCTGTTGCTATCCGCCCCCGCAAAAGCTGCTACCAGCAGTTACAGCTTCTCAAGCAGCGCGATCAAATTCACTCACAACGGGAAGTCCTTCAAGCTCTCTCTCGGCGCAAGCCACGGAGGAGAAGGTAACTACCTCACTATGACGATCTCGAAGACCAAGGGCAGCGGGTCGACCTTGGGCACGGCTCAGGAGACATGGGGAAAGACCGTCAGCAACTTTACGGTCACGGACAACCTCTCCGACGGGAAACTTCATCCGACCGATGCGCAGATGAACCCATTCGGCAAAGTCAATCTCGATTGGGGCTCGACTGGGGCGCTGCAGAAGTCCTGCAACGACCACAACCAATCTCGCAAGGGAGTTTTCCACGGCACGTTCAAGTTCAAGACCGGCATCGATAAGTTCGGAACCATCCTCTTGAGCAACGTTCCGGGAACCTTCAGCAGCAGCGATGGCCAATGCCCCTTCGTCCCCGACGACGCGTGTCCCGACGAAGGGCGCGGCGCCACCCACTTCGGCGACGTTCCGCTGTTCGCCAACGAGCAGGACGGAGCCGCCACGGCCAGCTTCATCTCTTACAAGGGGGCCACCGGCGCCAACGGTTGGTCACGCCAGCATTTCGTCTTCCAAGCGGTTCCGGCCGACCACTTCGATGTGAGCGACGATGCCCAAACTGCCTCGGCTCAGGGAGCGGGTTGGTACAGCGGCTCTACGACCTACACCGCGTCGGCCGAGTCGAACGACAACCCCCCCACCGACTGCGGAACCGGCAAGCAATGGTTCAGCCGCAGCTCTTCGGGGGATTGGACCTCGGGCCTCAAGGTGACCTTCCTGGTCGGCGGACAGGTGCCGATCGGCGGAGGTCAACAAGAGTTCGGGTCGGCGAGCAGGACGATCGTCCAGAACAAGCCTTAAAGAACCAGCGCTGATAACGAAAGGGCCGCCGGTCTCCCCGGCGGCCCTTCCTGTTTCTCGGCAACTCTCGTAGGCGCGAGTGCCTCCGATATTTACAAAGTGCGTTCAGGAGCGGCGGGCGGCCAGCTCCTCGCACTTCGTCCGGATCGCGTCGGCGGCACCGCGCAACTGGGCGAGCTCATCGTCGTTGAGGTCGAGCTCGACGACCTCTTCGACGCCCTTGCGGCCAAGCTTGGCGGGCACTCCTAGATAGACATCCGACACCCCGTACTCGCCACTGGTCCACGCACACGCCGGCAGGACGTCGCCGGAGTCGCCGAGGATCGACTTCACCATCGCGGCGGATGATGCAGAGGGTGCGTAGAAGGCACTCCCCTTCTTGAGGTAGCCGACGATCTCGGCCCCACCATCGCGCGTGCGCTGGAATAGCTCCTGCAACTGCTTGTCGTCGAGTAACTCGGGCAGAGGCTTCCCACCCACCGTCGCGTGCCGCGGCAGCGCGACCATCTGATCTCCGTGCGAGCCGAGCGTCATGGCTTCGACCGAGATCGGCGGAACACCGAGCTTCTCGGCGATGAAGTAGCGGAGCCGCGACGAGTCCAGCACGCCCGCCATCCCCATCACTCGTTCCTTGGGGAAGTCCGAAACCAACGAAGCGAGATACGTCATCTCGTCCAACGGATTCGACACGATGATCAAGATCGCCTCGGGTGAGTTCGCCGCTATCTGCTCCGTGACGCCGCCCACGATCTCGGAGTTCGCGTCTAGGAGGTCCATGCGGCTCATGCCGGGCTTACGCGGCAAGCCGGCGGTGATAACGACGACGTCCGAGCCCGCGGTGTCTGCATAGTCGTTAGTTCCGACGACGTGCGCCGTGAATCCCTCGGTAGGAGCCGACTGGTTGATGTCGAGCGCCAACCCTTGTGGCAACCCCTCGACTATGTCGATCATCACCACTTCTTCCGCCAGATCCTTCTCGGCGATCCTGCGCGCGGTATTCGAACCGACGTTACCCGCGCCTACTACCGTCACCTTTGACATGGAACCTCCCGGGTCCTAGTTAAAAAGCGCTCGCGTCGAGTTTCTCGATGATCCCGTCCGCGACCTGCGACGTACCTACCGCGGTGGGGTCATCGCGTGAAGGCTTCATGTCGTACGTGACGAACTTGCCTTCGGCGATCACCGAGCTGATCGCTTTCTCGAGACGGTCGGCCGCCCCCGGCTCGTCGAGGTGCCGGAGCATCAGAACGCCCGACAGCATCATCGCCATGGGGTTCACCTTGTTCTGGCCCGCGTACTTGGGGGCCGAGCCGTGGGTGGGCTCAAACACAGCGGCGTCGTCCCCGATGTTGCCTCCGGGCGCCAGACCCAAGCCACCGATGAGTCCCGCGCCGAGGTCCGAGATGATGTCCCCGTAAAGGTTCGGCAAGACGAGAACGTCGTACAACTCAGGCTTCTGGACGAGCTGCATGCACATGTTGTCCACGATCCGGTCTTCGAACTCCACGCCCGAATCCGCGTACTCCTCGGCGACCTCACGTGCCGTCTGCAAGAACAACCCGTCGGAGAACTTCATGATGTTTGCCTTGTGGACGGCCGTCACTTTCTTGCGACCGTTCTTAACGGCGTAGTCGAAGGCGCCTTTCACGATGCGACGGGTGCCGGTGACCGAGATGGGCTTGATCGAGATGCCCGAGTCGTCGCGGATCCGCCGCGCGCCCAAGTCTGCGAGGAAGTCGATCAGCTTCTTGACTTCGGGAGTGCCCTGCTCGAATTCGATCCCGGCGTAAAGGTCCTCGT
>JAXDJP010000134.1:0-2727 GCA_034665645.1 Actinomycetota bacterium
CGTAAGCCCGCCGTCTCGCCACCGCGAAGTCGGATCCAACCGCGCTGACCGCCAACACTCGTCCGCCTGCGGTAACGATGTCGCCGTTCTCTTCCTTCGTGCCGGCGTGGAACACCTGTACGCCTTCTTGGGCCGCTGCCTGTGCGAGACCTGAGATCGGGAACCCCGTTTCGTGCGCTCCGGGATACCCACCGGACGCGAGGACGAGTGACACGCACGCGTCGCCCGACCATTTGATGGTCGCTCCCGAGAGGTCTCCTTCGGCGGCTGCCAAGCACAACTCGCCGAGGTCCGATGTCAGTCGCGGCAACAGCGCTTGGGTCTCGGGATCTCCGAAGCGTGCATTGAACTCGATCACTTTCGGTCCGGCTGTCGTTAAGGCGAGACCTGCGTAGAGGGCTCCGCGGAACGGGGTTCCTCTCGCGGCGCACTCGGCGATCATCGGCTCGAGGACCTGCCCGACGATCTCGTCGGCGAGCGAGGGGGGACAAGATGGAACCGGGCTGTAAGAGCCCATGCCCCCGGTGTTTGGCCCCTCGTCGTCGTCGAACACTCTCTTGTAATCCTGCGCCGGTTCGCAGGGCACGACGCGTGCTCCATCACTGAACGCGATGAGCGACGTTTCCTCGCCGTCCAGGAACTCCTCGATCAGAACGCTTCGGCCAGCGGCCCCGAACTTGTCTCCAATGAGACAGCCCTCGATCGCGGCTACAGCCTCATCCCGATCCGGCGTCACGACGACGCCCTTCCCCGCCGCGAGGCCGTCGGCTTTGATCACGTAGGGAGGTTCCATCTCATGCAGGTAAGCGATCGCCGCGTCGGCTCGGTCGAACGATCGCGATGCGGCCGTTGGGATCTCCGCAGCGTTCATGAGTTCCTTCGCGTATGACTTGGAGCCTTCGATGCGAGCGGCGGCCGCGTCGGGCCCGAACACGGCGATCCCGACATCTCGAAGAGCGTCGCCCACCCCCGCCACCAACGGAGCCTCCGGCCCCACGACCACGAGTTGGGGATCGATTTCCTTCGCCAGATCGAGAACCCCGGCCACATCGGTCGGGTCGACGCCACGGAGCTCAGCGAACGCGCCGATGCCGGGATTCCCGGGTGCTGCGATCAACGCATCGACGCTTGGTGAGCGGTCGAGGGCCCACGCGAGTGCGCTCTCGCGGCCCCCCGAACCTAGGAGAAGGACCTTCAAGGTTCCCGGAAACGAACGATCTGTTCGCGATCGGGTCCGACCGAGGCCCACGACACCGGAGTTCCTACGAGGCCTTCGAGGGCCTCTAGGTTCGCGCGCGCTTCCTTGGGCAGGTCGTGCAGCTCGCGCGCTTCAGTGAGATCTTCCTCCCACCCCACGAACTCCTCGAACACGGGCTTGCATTTGTTGAAGATCGTTTGGTTCGGCGGAAACTCTTCGTACCTTTCGCCCTCGTACTCGTACGCGACGCAGACCTTGATGGTCGGGAATGCCGAGAGGACGTCGAGTTTCGTTACCACCAACTCGGTCAACGTGTTCAATCGCGACGCGTAACGACCTGCGACGGCGTCGAACCATCCGCACCGTCGCTTGCGTCCGGTCGTCGTTCCGTACTCGGCCCCCACCTCGACGAGGATCTCGGAGTCGGCCGGGTCGGCCTCTGAAGGGAAGGGACCCGATCCCACGCGCGTGCAGTACGCCTTCGTGATCCCGATGACTCGTTCGATATCGCGCGGCCCCACGCCGGCGCCGGCGCAAGCTCCGCCTGCGATCGGATTCGACGAGGTCACGAATGGATAGGTGCCGTGGTCGAGGTCGAGCATCGTTGCCTGAGCTCCCTCGAACAGGACGGTCTTGCCTTCGTCGAGCGCGTGCTGCACGAACGAACTGGTGTCGGTGATGAGGGGGCCGAGACGTTCGCCGTACGCGAGGTACTCGTCGACTATCTGAGAGTGCTCGAAAGGCAACCGCCCATAGACACGCGTAAGCAAGAGGTTCTTCTCCTTGAGAGCGACCTCGAGTTTCTCGCTAAAGATGTCCGGGTCGAGAAGGTCTTGCACCCGAAGCCCGATGCGCGCGGCTTTGTCGGCGTACGTGGGTCCGATGCCGCGCTTCGTCGTCCCCAAACGGTTCTTGCCGAGTCGCCGCTCGGTGACCCGATCGAGTTCCAAGTGGTACGGCATGATCAGATGCGCGTTTCCGGACAGCAAGAGATTGCTCGTGTCGATGCCTCTCGCTTCGAGCGCGTCCATCTCCTCGATCAAGACCTCTGGGTTAACGACGACGCCGGGGCCGATCACGGGAGTGCAGCCCGGATAGAGGATGCCGGTAGGGATGAGGTGGAGCGCGTAATGCTCGCCCCCCACGACGATCGTGTGCCCGGCGTTGTTGCCGCCCTGATAGCGGACGACAAGATCGGTGCGTTCGGCGAGAAGGTCGGTGACCTTTCCTTTACCTTCGTCGCCCCACTGGATCCCGACGAGGGCGATCCCTGCCATCTACTCGAACACCACTAACGTTCGATCCGGAATTTGATCTGAACGTGCGTGAGGTACTCGACGATCTGCCCGTCCTCGACGCGGCAGGAGGTGTCGAGGATGTCCATCTCATCGATGCCTCGGATCGTGCGGGAGGCTTCGCTCAAGGCTTGCTGCGCCGCGTCTCGCCACGAGTCGGGGGACACGCCCACCAGATCGATCGTCTTGATCACCGCCACCAAGCACCTCTTTCCTTTGGCCGGCTTGCCCCCA
>JAXDJP010000135.1:0-2788 GCA_034665645.1 Actinomycetota bacterium
GGACGCGCAGCGTCCCGCGACGACGAGGACCGTCGCGCGGGGACTGCGCCGACTCTCGCACCCGCTCAGGCGGGGGGGTGAGAGCGTGCTTTTGGCGGTGGATATCGGGAACACGCAGACGCATCTCGGGGTGTTCGATCGCGGCGAGCTCGCGCACGAATGGCGCGCCTCGACAGACGCGAGGCGCACGGCCGACGAGCTCGCCCTGTTGTTCGGGGGATTTCTGTCGTCGGCGGACCTCTCGTTCTCGAAGCAGATAACAGGCGTGGTCATCTCATCGGTGGTGCCGCGCTCGACGCAGGAACTTCGGTTGATGACTCTCAACTACTTCGGGTTCGCACCCGTGGTGGTGGAGCCGGGAACGAAGACCGGGATAGCGATCCTTACGGACAATCCGAAAGAGGTCGGGGCCGACCGCATCACGAATGCCGTCGCCGCGCATCATCTCTTCGGTAGTCAAGCTGTGGTGATCGTCGACTTCGGCACCGCCATCACCGTCGATGCCGTGTCGGCCGCCGGCGTGTACCTCGGCGGCGCGATCGCGACCGGCGTCGACACGTCGGCAACGGCGCTCTTCTCCGCCACGGCGCAGATAACGCGCGTTGAATTGAAGGCCCCGCCGAGCGTGATCGGAAAGACCACGGTAACGAGCGTGCAGGCAGGGCTCATGTATGGAACGGCGGCGTTGGTCGACGGATTGGTCGGGGCGGTCATCGAGGAACTCGGCGGGGACGCACGAGTCATCGCGACCGGAGGGCTCGCCGGCGCAGTCTCGGGCTACTGTACGAGTATCGAAAAGATCGAACCCATCCTGACGCTCACCGGCCTGCGCTTGATCTACGAGCGGAACTCGGCCCACATAGATGACTGACGCTCCCTCGTACCCGTACAGGTACGAGCGGACCTCCACCATCCAGGCACTGAGGGACAGGTTCGAAGAACTCGAAGCCGGTGGGGAGTCGGGGTTCAAAACCAGTGTCGCCGGTCGTATCAAAACGACGCGCGAGCACGGGAAGCTAGCGTTCGCCGACATCGAGGACTCCTCAGGCCGCTTCCAATTGTTCGCGCGCCTCGAGGTCCTCGGTGAGGGTGCGATGGCGGATTTCGTTGCTCTAACCATCGGTGACATCGTGGGCGCGGAGGGCGAGGTAGTTAAGACTCGTCGAGGCGAGCTGTCTTTGCTCGTGACGAGCGTCACGATGCTTGCGAAGTGCAGTCGTTCGATGCCCGAGAAGTGGCACGGTGTCACCGATGTCGAAACTCGCTATCGGCAGCGTTACCTCGACCTGCTGTCCAATCCGAGGGCGCGGCGCGCTGTGGTAGCACGCTCTGCCGCGAATGGCGCGATCCGTTCCTTCCTCGAGGATCGAGGTTTCATCGAGGTCGAAACGCCGCTCTTGCAACCGATCGCCGGAGGTGCCGTCGCGCGGCCCTTCGTCACGCATCACAACGCGCTCGACGTAGATCTCTACCTACGCATAGCGCCCGAGCTTTACCTCAAACGGCTATTGATCGGCGGCCTCGAGCGCGTCTACGAACTGAACCGCAGCTTCCGCAATGAGGGCGTATCGGCGCGGCACAATCCCGAATTCACGATGCTCGAGGCATATGAGGCTTACGTCGACTACGACGAAACGATGGCGCTCGTCGAGGACCTAGTGCGAGAGATCGCGGATGCGGTCGCGGCGACCGCGACGGACGCCGAAGAGGGGGAGTCCGACTACCAGTTGCCCGACGAGCCGTTCCGCCGCGTCACTATGTTCGAGGCGATCTACGAGGCGACCGGAAAGAACGTCGCTGATATGTGGGACCCGGCAGACCCCGCACCTCTCCTGGCCATGGCCGCTGATCTTGGCGTTGAGATCGAGGCCGGAGCGACGGCCGGCAAGATCGTGGCCGAGGTGTTCGAGGCGAGGGCCGAAAAGGAACTGAGCGCTCCCACCTTCGTGGTCGGTTTCCCCAAAGAGGTTTCTCCGCTAGCGAAGGACCACCGGACGATCCCGGGATTCACCGAACAGGCCGATCTCGTGATCGCAGGTGTCGAGATCGCTCCGATCTACTCCGAGCTGAACGACCCGGACGAGCAAGAGCGGCGCTTCGCGCAGCAGGCCTCGGCGCGGGCGCAGGGTGACGAAGAAGCGCAACTTCCGGACCGAGAGTTCGTGGAGGCGTTGCGGTATGGCATGCCCCCGGCCGGAGGTTTCGGGCTCGGAGTCGACCGTTTGTTGACGATCCTCCTTGGGGCCCCCTCCCTCCGTGAGGTCATCCTGTTCCCCACGCTTAAACCCGAAGCCTGACAAGATTTCGCCATGCCCGGCGGAACGAGAAAGATCCTTGCCGTCCTGTGCCTAGCGATTTCTTTCGTCGCGTGCGAGAAGGCGTCGCCCACGGACATCTTTCCTCAGCGCACGCCCGCGCCGGATCCGACATCGAACACCGGTCCCGTTATCGGCCTGGTGGGAACGATGACGGGAGTCGGGTCGTGGCGCGGCGACGACGCGTTTGAAGGAGCCGACCTCGCCGTACACGTGTTGAACTCGGGCCTGGGGCGAGACGATCCCACGTATCAATTGGTCACGCTCGATGACGGCGGCGATCCCCGCAAGGCGGAGGACCTCGTGGCAGAGCTCGCGGCGTCGGACCGCACCGCCGGGATCGTCTACGCGGGACCGCCGGAGGTGCTCGCTTCCGCCGAAAAGACATTGGCGGCCGGCAAGGTGCCGGCGGTTCTTTGTTACGGAGACCTCGCTCTCGGGCCGCAACTCGCACCGCACGTCTTTCAGGTGTC
>JAXDJP010000136.1:0-5992 GCA_034665645.1 Actinomycetota bacterium
GCAAGGAGGTCTTCGCCGAGGCGGTGGCGTCCGTCGACGAGGAGCGCGCTCGTCGCGTGATGGACGTGGGTCAGTGGCGCAAAGGCTATCTGGGACCGGTAAGGGACATCGTTGCGGCCGGTGCCGAATCCGGGAAGAACGCGCTCAACATCGCGTCCACAGGTTTGGCGTCGATGCGTCGACACCTCACTTTCGTGAGAGACAGGGACGAGATCGCGCTCGACGCGTCCTTTGACTTGACGCCGGCGACGACGTTCAACACCGGCCGTATCCAGGGGACTGCACCGAGGGTCGAGGAGCTGTCGATCCCTTATCGCGGCGAAGCTCTTCGAGGCGACGCTCTGAAACGCCGGCTAGATGCGTGGGTCGCCAAAGGGGTCATGGAAGAGAGCAGTTCCGTCGCGATCGAGTCTCTGATCGACAACCCCGGGTGGCTCGACCTCACGGATCAGGATTTCGTTCTCGTCGGAGCGGCGTCGCAGATGGGTCCTCTCGGCCCCCTCCTCCGCTGGGGGGCGCGGATCGCCGCGCTCGATCTTCCGATCGCTCATATCTGGGATCGCATCGCCACCACGGCGCGCGAGGGGGCCGGGCTCCTGACCTTCCCGACGAGGGCCACCGAGGAAGACGCCGACGCACAGCTCGGAAACGCGGGAGCGGACCTGCTCCTGGAGCTTCCCGAGGTGTGGAACTGGATGCAGTCACTCGATCGGCCCTTCGTGCTCGGTAATTACGTGTATGCGGACGGCGCCGATTTTCTGAGACTCGCCGGTGCGGTGGATGCCCTGATCGATCGCACGGCGGCGGCGGGCCGTCTCGGCGCGCTTGCCTATCTCGCGACTCCTACCGACGTGTACGCGGTTCCCGATTCGCTTGCGTCCGAGGTGCGGGCTCGCAAAGAACGCTCCCTGCTGTCGGGGTCACTCAAGGTCCTCACCCGCGGAGCGCTGTATCAACCCAATTACCCCGACACTGTCCATGGAGACGAGGCTGAGTGGGCGATCAGCGATTGTCTCGTTCCGATTCAGGGCCCCAATTACGCGCTGGCCAAAGCCATGCAGCGATGGCGGGCGGTGGTCGCTCGCGAGGAAGACATCACCACGTCGGCCAACGTCGCTCCGGCGACCTACACGGTCTCCGTCACGAAGAATCGGATGCTCGCCGCCGCATACTCGCAAGCACATCGATTCGGCATAGAGATCTTTGAGCCCGAGACGAGCCGGATCTTGATGGCGGCGCTGCTCGTCCACGACCTTCGAACTTCGTCGAGCAGCGCGCCGCAGGGGCATCCGTTCGATCTCTTCGTCGACAAAGCCGTTCACGGAGGGATCTGGCGCAGCCCGTACGAGCCGCGTTCCGTCCTGCCGATCGCGCTGGCCCGGGGGATGCTGCCAGGCCGCCGGTCGCAGCACGCTCCGTAGATAGGTCGCGCACCTTCCGATCGCCCCTAGCCCCCGTCCAACCACAGGGGTAGATTGAAATCAGTCGCGAGGAAGGAAGGTGCCCGTCACGTCTAACGACGACGTTCTCTCCGATATCCAACGTTTGGCTCACGAAGAGCACGAGCTGCGCGAACGCGAGAGTCACGACAGCTTCTCCGATAAGGACACGGAGCGGCTGCAGTGGCTCGAGGAGCGACTCGACCAATGCTGGGATCTCCTGCGGCAGCGAAAGGCTCGCGCCGGTGCGGGACTAGATCCCGACGAAGCCTCCGCGCGGTCCGTCGATACCGTCGAGCATTACCGTCAGTAGAAGCGATCGTTCGATGAACGAAGAAAACCTTTCCGTTGCGCGGGGGAGCGCGGAGTCGTCCGCCGCCGAGCACCCGGCGGAGGCCGGCGCTCCTCGACGGAAGGGTCCGACGAGGACGTACGAGCGCGACGAGCTCACCGTCGTGTGGGATGCCTCGCGCTGCACGCATGTTGCAGAGTGCCTCGTCGCGAACCCGGAGGTCTTCGACGTTAGGAGGCGCCCCTGGGTAGATGTGAACGGAAGTGATGCCGAACAGATCGCCGAAGCTATCCGCCTTTGTCCGACCGGAGCCCTGAAGTACGAGGCGAAGAACGGTTTTCCGCCCGAAGAGGCCGACGATGTCACGATGGTACGAGCAGGGCGGACGGGCCCGCTCTACATCCGCGGCAAGGTCCGATTGGTCGATGGCCACGATCGGCTGATCGCCGAAGAAACGCGTGTCGCGTTGTGCAGATGTGGTGCCAGTGCCAATAAGCCCTATTGCGACAACAGCCACCGTTTGGTGCCCAAGGATCGCCCGCTCACCTGAGCGTCCCCTGTCTCTACTCCTGGGTGCGTCGGCAGTTGCTTACGCTTCTTCCGCTCCCTTGATGACACCGAAGGCGGCCCCTTGCGGATCGGCCAGCACCGCGATCCGGCCCACCATCGGCATGTCCGTCGGTTCCATGTACCAGGAGCCACCGGCTGCCTTGACCTTGTCCGCGACCCCGTCGACGTCGTCGGCGGTGAAATAGATGCCCCAGCTCGGCGGCATGTCCGCCATCGGAGACTTCATCATCCCGGCGACCTGCGTTTCGCCCTTGGTGAACACCGTGTAACTCCCGGAAGGGTCTTCCGGGCCGAAAGGCGTCAGCGCGAAGCCGAACACCTCTGCGTAGAACGCGCCCGCTTTGTCCGTGTCGTTCGTCAGTAGCTCGGCCCAGGAGAGAGCACCCTCCTCGCCCAAAAGCTCGGCACCGATGTTCGACATCGGTTGCCAGACGTTGAAGATCGCGCCGGTTGGGTCGGCGATCACGGCCATGCGGCCGACATCCATCACGTCGAATGCCGGCGCGATGATCGAACCGCCGGCCGCTTCGGCCTGCTTGGCGGCTTGCTCGGCGTCCTCGACCGTGACGTAAACGTTCCAGTGCGGCGGTACGTCGGGTGCGTCGGGATTGCCCAAGGAAGCAGCCGCGACGTCCTTGCCGTTCTTCTGGAACATCGCGTACACGCCTCCGCCCGGGATCTCTTGCGTGTTGACGGTCCACCCGAACAGGTCGGTGTAGAGCCCGATGGCCGCATCGAGGTCGGTCGTGTTCAGATCGGCCCAGCTGAAAGTGCCCAGCTCGTGCTTGGCGTACTCGGTCATGGGGCCCTCCTCCGTTGCAGGATCTATGCGATTCACGCTAGCAGAGCGGCCTCGAGTAGAGAAGGTCGTACCGGCCCTCTTACTCTTTGGGCGCCTGCTAACGTCGACAACGTGCCAGACGTCTTCGATACCGGTGAGGTCGCAGCCGTTGCCGACGAACGAACGACGCTCGCTGCGTTCCTCGACTTCTACCGTGATGCGATGAAGGCCAAGGTCCGCGGCCTTTCAGAAGAGCATGCTCGGCGTCGCCTCGTGCCGTCGGCAACGACACTCGCCGGGTTGATCAAGCACCTCACACGCGTCGAGGTGAGTTGGTTCCAGCATCGACTCTCGCAGATCCCTGCAGAAGAACTGGCGGCGCTGCGGTGGATCGACGAGCCGGATGGAGACTTCCAGGTTGGGCCAAACGAGACCGTTGACGCCCTCATCGCCGATTACGACAGGCAATGCGAGCTGTCACGCGAGGCCGCATCGAGATTCGAGTTAGATCACGTCGTGCCGCACACCGTGCTCGGCGAGGTGTCGATGCGCTGGATCTACCTCCACATGATCGAGGAGACCGCTCGCCACGTTGGGCATGCCGACATCTTGCGTGAGCAGATCGACGGTTCGACGGGCGATTAGCGCTCTCGGCCAAGCCTCAATTCTGAGATGCGGGAGTCTGGGTCGCCAGCTCGACCGGCGCTTCCGGATCGGCCGAGCCGAGTCCCACGAGGAGCTCTTCGCCCACGCCTTCGACTCCTATGTGCGCCGTCTGCCTGAGCGGCTTTTCGGGGAGGAACCAGGTAACGACGAACGCTAGGAGAGCAAGTGGCACCGCTGCGAGGAACACGACGTGGATGGAGCTCGCCAACGCCTCGATAACCGCGTTCTGTGTCTGAGCGGGAAGCGCGCGGATGGCCGCCGGGCTCCCGGTTATCGACGCGAGATCGAGCCTGCGCGCCGCCCCCGGCAGTAAACGATCGAGGTTGTAGACCAGCCGGTTCGTGAGGATCGCTCCGAACACGGCAACGCCGAACGCCCCGCCCATCGACCGTGTGAACGTCTCGGTCGCTGTGGCGGTCCCCAAGTCGCGGTGGGGGACGGAGTTCTGCACCGCAAGGACCATGATCTGGATGATCATCCCGATACCGAGTCCCAGGACGACCATGTAAGCAGACGACAACCAGCGCGAGGTTCCCTGATCCATCGTCGAGAGGAGGAAGAGACCGACCGCGATCGTGGCGGTGCCGATCACCGGGTAGCGCTTGTAACGCCCAGTCTTGGTGATCAGGCGCCCAGAGGTTATCGACGAGGCCATCAGGCCCGCCATGAGCGGAAGGATCAAGAGGCCCGAGTTCTGCGCGCTGGCTCCGCCCACGGTTTGCAGCCACAGGGGTAGATAGATGATCCCGCCGAACATCGCGAAGCCGACAAGGAATTCCAGCCCACTTGCCACGGTGAACACCTTGTCGTTCCACAGACGCAGTGGGATGATCGGTTCGTCGGCTCGTCGCTCTTGCAGGATGAACAGCGTGAGCAGAACGACACCGGAGATCCCGAGGCCAACGATCACGCCGGAACCCCACGGGTACTCGTTGCCACCCCAAACCGTGACGAGCAGCAGGCAAGTTGCGGCAGAGCCGATCAGTGACGCACCGAGGTAGTCGATCGCGTGCTCGACCTTGCGGAATGGGATGTTGAGGACGACGGCCGTGATCCCCAAGGCCATCGCACCGACGGGGACGTTGATGTAGAAGACCCATCGCCACGACAGGTGGTCGACGAAGAACCCGCCCATCAACGGACCGACCACCGAAGCGAAAGCGAATACCGCTCCCAGGTAGCCCTGGTACTTCCCTCGATCGCGCGGAGCGACGATGTCCCCGATGATCGCTTGTGCCATCGAGATAAGACCTCCGCCCCCGACGCCTTGGATCGCCCGGAACAGGATCAACTGGAGCATGTTCTGCGAGAGACCCGACAGGATGGAACCGGCGACGAAGATCACGATGGCGGCTTGGAATACGCGTTTGCGACCCAGAAGATCGCTCACCTTGCCGTAGAGAGGTACCGAAACGGTCGACGTGAGCAGATAGGCGGTCACGACCCACGAGAGGTGACTGAGACCGCCGAGCTCTCCGACGATCGTCGGCAGCGCGGTCGCGACGATGGTTTGATCCAGCGCCGCGACGAGCATCCCGGCCATCAGGCCGAGGAACACGATCTGGATCTGACGATGGCTGAGGTTCGCGCCTCGGGGCGCGGCGGTGCTGGTGCTCACGAAACCCTCCTGTGCTTGTTGTCGGCGGGCTCGCTCTCCGCTGCCTGAACCGACGCGATCTTGGCGAATAGTCGGACCAGCTCGTCGCGGTCGTTTGGGGCGAGCGAGCTGAGGATGTCGATGAAGTAGTCGAGCCGTCTCCTCGCGGCCGCGGCCTCGATCCGTTTTCCCATCGAGGTCAACTTCACGGTCACGACGCGGCGGTCGGTGTCGGAAAAAGACCGCTTGGCGAGTCCCATCCGCTCGAGCCGATCCACCAGTCGCGTCACGCTACTGGTGGCAAGTCCCAGCTTGTCTGCCAGGGTTCCGATCCGCAGAGCTTCCTCGGCCAGAAGGGCGAGGCTCTGCAGCTGGATGGGGGAGAGCTCGGAAGCGGCGCCCTGCTGGAGGCGTGTGCGGGCCTTGCGACTCGAGAAGTTCCGCCATATGTCGCGGTAGTGGATGTCGAGTTCGCCGGCCTGCCGGGCGACGGGATCGGGCTTTGAGGGCATCATTGCACATTACAACATCTGCATCATGCAACTATTCCGGGGACGCGCGATCCGGGCCGGGATCCTCGTCGATCTAGTCGCCCTCGTTCGGTGTCCGTCCGCGAGGGCCTGCCTCTAGGACAGGGACGGAGTCCC
>JAXDJP010000137.1:0-4134 GCA_034665645.1 Actinomycetota bacterium
TTACCTCGCCGAGCAACTTCCCAACGCCCGGCTGAAGATGTTCGATGGTTGCGGACATATGTCCATGTTGGAGCGGCATCGTGAAATGAATAAAGTCTTGCAAGGGTTCTTCAACGAACATCTCGAAACGCCAAAAGCTGAAGGGACGGGCGCATAGATGAAGGATCAACGTGTCGACAGGCTTGCTGACATCCTGGTCGACTATTCCATGGAGATCAAAAAAGACGATCTCGTCGCGATCCGTGGCTCGTACGCAGCGGAACCACTCCTCCTGGCGCTGTATCAGCGGTGTCTCGAGCGCGGAGCTCACCCCGTCATCCGGGCGGCCATCCCGGCTGCCGACCCACTCTTCTACCGGTTCGCGCAAGACCACCAACTCGAGTACGTGTGGGAACCCGACCGCTGGATGAGCGAGAACATCGACGTCAACTTCAGCGTCATCTCGGACCTCAATACTCGCCAGCTTTCGAAGATCGATCCGGCGAAGCAGGTGAAGCGTTCGCTGGCGCGCAAGGAACTCACGGACATCTTCTTCAAGAGGAGCGCCGCGGGAGACCTTCGTTGGAACGTCACGTTGTTCCCGACCGAAGCGCACGCGATGGACGCCGAGATGAGCCTCGCGGAATATGAAGAGTTCTATTACGGAGCGTGTCTCGTCGATGCCGCCGACCCCGTTGCCGAGTGGCAGAAGGTAGCGAAGCGTCACGAAGAACTGATGAAGTGGATGGAGGGGCGCAACGAGATCCACATCGAAGGCGAGGGAACCGATCTGATACTCGAGGTCGCCGGCCGCATCTGGCTGCCCGCCGACGGCAAAGAGAACTTCCCCGACGGCGAGATCTTCACGGGCCCGATCGAGGACAAGACGCGCGGGCACATCTCTTTCACGTACCCCGCGATCTACGGCGGGGTGGGGGTCGAGGGCATCAGACTCGACTTCGAGAAGGGCCACGTCGTCGAAGCGACCGCCCAAAAGAACGAGAACTTCCTCATCAAGACACTCGACTCTGATCCCGGTGCCCGGGTCTTAGGGGAGATCGGGATCGGCACGAACTTCGGTATCGGTCAGTTCTCCGGCGAGATCCTCCTCGACGAAAAGATCGGTGGCACGGTCCACCTCGCCGTCGGGGCCTCCTACCCCGAGTCGGGCGGACTCAACGACTCAGTCGTCCACTGGGACATGGTGTGCGACCTTCGGCGTGGGGGCCGGATCACGGTCGACGGCGACGTCCTGATGGAGGACGGCAAGTTCGTCGTTTAGCGAACAAGAGCGTTCTTCGGGGACCGCTCTGAGATACTTCGATTGTGTTGATCGATGAGGTCCGGGAGCAGGCGCTCGGCTGTACGAGATGCCGCCTCTCGGAGGGGCGGACGAATGTCGTGTGGGCCGACGGCAACCTCGACGCGGACCTCCTATTCATAGGAGAGGGGCCCGGATTCCACGAGGACAAGGTCGGCGTTCCCTTCGTGGGGGCCGCCGGGCAGTTGCTCGACAAGCTCCTTGCTGAGATCGGCCTCGATCGCACGATGGCGGCGATAGTCAACGTCGTCAAATGCCGGCCCCCCGGGAACCGCGACCCGCTGCCCGACGAGATCGAAAGCTGCCGCCCCTACCTCGAGGCCCAGCTCGGGCACATGAGGCCCGAGGTCATAGTGACTCTCGGGAACTTCGCCACGAGGTTCATCCTGGAGGAACAGATCGGCATCACGCGCGCCCGCGGGCGGCAGTATGAACGACGAGGGGCAATCGTCGTTCCCACATTCCATCCCGCAGCGGCGCTCCGTGGGGGCCGGTTCGGTGGGATGTCTCCGATCGACGCGATCCGGCAAGACCTACAAACGGTCAAGGCGATCCTCGATCAGAAGGCTCTCGAGAAAGCGGCCGCGCTTCAGGCTCCTGCCCTGGTGGCTCACGGAGAGACCCCGGCGGAACAACTGGGTCTTTTCTAATGCCGCGCGGACTGCGGGTGGTAACGAGGTCGGCGCAGGAGACCAGCATCTTGGGAACGGCGATCGCCGCTCTGTTACTCCCGGGCGACATCGTGAGCCTGACGGGGGAGTTGGGGGCCGGGAAAACCGTTTTCGTGCAGGGCCTCGCGACGTCGCTCGGAGCTCCAGGGCCCGTTACGAGTCCCTCGTTCACTCTCGTTCACGAGTACGAGGCCCGCTACCGGATCATTCACCTCGACGTTTACCGACTCGATTCGTTCCAGGAGGTTCTCGATCTCGGGTTCGAAGAGCTGCTCGACCCGGGGGCGATCGTCCTCATCGAGTGGGGCGACGCGGTGGAGCCCTTGCTCCCGCGGAGTTATCTCACGGTGGATCTCCGGCGGGTCCCCGACCCGGAGAAGGAAGACGAGCGAATCGTCACGTTTAGACCCCGAGGCCCGGAGTGGATACGTAAGCTGCAAGACATGCGAATGACCGCCGAGGCCCTCCTCGATGCTGCGTCACCCGAGCTCTCCGTGGGCAATCGGTTCGAGGAGTCGTCCGGCCCCCCCGGGCGCTCGGTCGGCGGGGGTGACCGCTGATGCTGATCCTCGGGATCGAGACGTCCAGCCCCCAAGCGAGCGTCGCTATCGGCTCCGAACAAGGCGTCGTCGCCAGCGCTCTCGTGTCTCGGGGGGCCAGCTACAACGAGTTCCTCCTTCCCGCGATCCGCTTCTGCCTCGAGGAGGCGGGTCTCGGCTATCGGAACCTGGGTGGCATCGCGGTCAGCCTGGGGCCGGGGCTGTTCAGCGGCATGAGAGTCGGAGTTGCCACCGCGAAAGCGCTCGCCCAAACGCTGTCCGTCCCCATCGTCGGTATGGCGAGCCTCGACCTTCTCGCCTACGACGTCCGTTATTCGCCGAAGACGATCTTGTCGACGCTCGACGCGCGACGAGGGGAGATCTTCCATGCCTTCTATCGTTCTTCACCCGGCGGGATCCAGCGGATGTCGCGTTACGCGGTGGAGCGTCCCGAGCAATTGGCCGTCGGTCTCACGTCGCGCCCCGAAGAGGTGCTCTTGGTGGGCAGCGGAGGCCTTCTCTATCGCGAGGTCTTTCAGGATCTCGGATCGGTCGTCGAGCTGGGAACGACGAGTCACGCGTTCCCGAATGCCGGTTCGCTGGTCGAGCTCGCTCTTCCGCGGATGTTCCGAGAAGACTTCGACTCGCTATACGACTTGAAACCTCTCTATCTTCGCCACTCGGCGAAGCGGATCCAGTGGGAGAAGATCCGGGGGAGGCAGTCGGCGTGAGTGCCATGATCAAGCGACGCCAGCCCGTTCCGCTTCCCGCTTTGGAGATCCAACGCATGAGGCGCCGACATCTTCGGCGCGTGCTTGCGATCGAGGGCGCGGTGTACCCGCGACCTTGGAGCGGTTCCCTGTTCCTCTCGGAGATGTCCCAGAAGACAACTCGTTCTTATGTCGTTGCAAAGATGCACGGTGACGTCGTCGGTTACTGCGGGATGATGTTCACCGGTCCCGAGTCTCACGTAACGAACATCGCCGTCGACCCCCGGGTGCACGGCCACAAGGTTGGGACGCGCCTCCTCCTGACGCAGATCAACACCGCGCTCGCGCAGGGGGCCGAAACTATCTCGCTCGAGGTGCGAGTTACTAACCAAGTCGCACAGAACATGTACGCCAAGTTTGGTTTCGTGGGGGTCGGACGACGCAAGGGCTACTACATCGAGACGAACGAAGACGCCTTGGTGATGGTCGTGGAAGACGCATCAACCCCTGCCTACCGCCAACGTCTGCGTCACATCATGGACGAACTCGATGCGTGGGAGCGCGAGCGATGAGCCTCGACGCTCCTTGGAGTTCAACTCAAACCGTAACGCGTCAACAACCAGCAGCCGAGTGGGACGAATCGACGTTGATGCTCGGCATCGAGACCTCGTGCGACGAAACGTCTGCCGCCGTCGTGCAAGGCGGAACGAAGATCTTGTCGAACGTCATCGTGTCCCAGGGCGAACTGCACGGTGAATACGGGGGAGTCGTTCCCGAGATCGCCGCGCGTGCACATGTGGAGGCTTTAACGCCGGCGATCAGTGAGGCGATGATGGAGGCCGACGCGACGTTCTGGGACCTCGATGCGGTTTCCGCAACGCTGGGGCCGGGTTTGATCGGGGCGTTGCTGGTTG
>JAXDJP010000138.1:0-3916 GCA_034665645.1 Actinomycetota bacterium
CTGCTCGACTACGAGCTCATCGCGGCGCACCCGAAGATCTGGCAGGGATACTCGGACATGACGGTCGTCCACTGGGCTCTGCTGAAACACGCGGGGCTGGCCACGCTCTACGGCCCCGCTCTGACGATCGCGCTTGCGGAGTTTCCGAAAGTCTTGCCTCACACCGATCGGTGGCTCCGCGCCGCGTGGTTCCGCACCGAGCCCCTGCGATTCGCTCCTGCTACGGAGTGGACCGAAGAGATCCTCGACTTCGACACTCAACTCGATCTAACTCGCGCGCGAACGATGTCTCCGTCCTCCGGTTGGCGGGTGTTGCGGGAGGGAGAGGCGCGCGGCCCGATCCTCGGGGGCTGTCTCGAAACGATCTGCTGGCATCTGAAGGGGTCGGATACGTGGATCGATCCCGCGGGCTCGATCTTCTTCTTCGAGACGTCCGAAGAGGCGCCGTCGCCGGAACACGTCGACGCCTACCTAACGGATCTCGAACAACTCGGGGTCTTTGATGCTTGCACCGGCCTCCTCGTCGGCCGTCCGATGAGCTACTCCGAGGAGGACACGGAGACCCTGTGGGAAGTCGTAAAGACCCACACCGCGGCCGCAAACATCCCCGTTCTCGCCAACATCGAATGCGGTCACACCGACCCGATGATCACGCTCCCCCTCGGCGTCCCTGCCCACCTGATAGCAGACCCGAACCACCCGACCTTGGACGTATCCCTATAGCGCACCCGCTTTTCCGTTCTTTGGTCTCAGAACCGCGCTGACCGAACCTCTGAGACCAAAGTTGTGTTCCACATGCGCCAAAAGTCGGCGACGAAGCCTTCAGGATCGTTGCGAAGCCGAGTCATCGTCACGGTGAGCACGCGATAGCCCCGACTCGTCAAGGCCGTGCGCCTGTCGCTGTCTCGGTCTAGTTTCTGGCGACCTTGGTGCCACTCCCACGACTCGACCTCGATCACCATGTCTTTTTCCGGAAAGTAGAAGTCGGGCCTTGCTATGAACTCGGTCCCATCGAAGATCTCGTACTCGTTCAGGCCTCGAGGCAGTCGGAACCGCCGCATGACTTGCATGCACACGACCTGCGCGGGGCTGCCGGCCGGAACATAGTCGTCGCCCCGCCAGTCCACAAGCCGACGGAGCTTCGCCGCACCTCTCACACCTCTGCCGGCACCGGTCAATTGGTCACGAAGTTTTGGGATGCATGTCTTTCCCTCACGCAAAGCGTGCTCAAGTGCAAGCTCCAATCTGTTCTCAGGCGACACTGCCCCTAGATCGAGGAGCGTTCGGGTTGGTCCCGTAGCCGGGATCCCCCGGATCGTCACGACATCCCGACGCGCGAGACTCTTGACCCGATGGACGATCACATCGGAACTCCCGCGTCTGCGAGAGCTCGTTGTCGAGAACTCCAAAGGCGCGAAGTCAAAGCCGTCGAAGCCATGTCGGGCTGCGGCAGCGCGGTGTGAAACGACAGATTCAGGGCCAAGCCAAAGGTGGGCGGCGAACAGTTTGCGGTCCACGGAGTCGTCGCTGCCGTTCAACGCGTACACGCCTTCGTGGAGCCTGATCCAAACCTCGCCTTTCAGAAGTCGCTGGATCGCCGAAACGCTTAAGCCACAGTCCAAAGCTTGAGCCCGGCTGATCACTCCGTTTTGCTTCAACGCGAGGCGTATCGCCTCTTGTATCGGGGTCCTGCTCATGGCTCGCAAACTTACGGAGACCCTGCGACAGAGATTGCACCTTTGGTCTCAGAGGTGCGGTCAGCGCACCCCTCAGACCAAAGAACGGAAAACCCAAGGCCCTGAGGCCCGACAAGAGCTAGGCCCAGGCGACGAGGCCCAGATCCATCTGGCTCGATAGCGACGGATGCGACGGCAGCACGCGCACCGCGAAGCCGTAAAGGCCCGGCGAAGTCGCGTCGAACGAGCCCTCGTATGTGCAGGTCCCATCGGCGCAGTGCGTCGCGATCATCTCGCCCATGCTCGGTTGTACGAGTTCGCCGTTCGCACCGACCGGCCCATGCGCGAGTTGAACGAGGATGTCGTCGGTAGAGAGCTCCCCGGTCCGTACCGTGGCAGATACGACACGAGCTTCGCCGAGTTCCGCTGGAGCGATCGCCCCTTCGACATTGAGAACCTTTATCTCGGACCACGCGCTTCGTACCCGCGCCTTCCATGCGGCGAGTTCGCGCGTCGGCTTCAGTCCGTCGGCAGTCAGTGCCTTCTCCAGAGCGGCGGCCGGCTCGTATAGATCCGTCACGTAGTCGCGCACCATCCGATCGGCGGTCACGAACGGGCCGAGGGTCTCGACCGACGTTTTGACTCTCTCGATCCAGCGACGCGGCACAGGGCCCTCGGGACGATCGTAAAAACGAGGGACGACGTCCCTTTCGAGGAGGTCGTAAAGAGCGCTTGCTTCAACACGGTCCTGGTAATCGTGATCCGAGAACGTGTCTACCGTTCCGATCGCCCACCCGTTGCGTCCGTCGTAGCACTCGTCCCACCAACCGTCGAGAACCGAGACATTGATGACACCGTTGAGCGCGGCCTTCATCCCGCTGGTGCCGGAGGCCTCCATCGGACGCCGGGGGTTGTTGAGCCACACGTCGGACCCGGAGGTCAGAACGCGCGCCACCTCCATGTCGTAGTCCTCGATGAATGCGAAGCGTCCCCGGACCTCGGGATCCGCGGCGAAGTGAACGAGTTGACGGATCAACTCCTTGCCGGGATCGTCGAGGGGATGCGCCTTCCCCGCGAGCACGACTTGGATCGGGCGATCGCCCGATGTCAAAAGTCGCTTCAGTCGCTCGACGTCCGATAGCAGCAGCGTGCCTCTCTTGTACGGAGCGAACCTCCGAGCGAAGCCGATCGTCAGAACGCCCGGATCGAACACATCGTCGGTCCAGCCCGCTTCCGACTCGCTGGCGCCGCGCTCCATCACCTGACCACGCAGACGCTCTCGCACGAAATAAACGAGACGCTCCCTGGCCCGATCGCGCGCCCGCCACAGTTCGGCGTCGGGGATCTGCTGCACGCGATCCCACCGGCCCCCTCCGGATTCCGCCCACTCGGGTGGGAAACGCCGATCCAAGACCTCTGCCATCTCGGGACCGAGCCACGTCGGCAGATGAACGCCGTTCGTGACGGAGCCGATGGGTATCTCGTCCTCCGGAACCGCGGGCCATAGCGGAGCGAAGATCGAACGCGAGACGTAACCGTGGAGCTTGCTCACGCCGTTCGACTTTCCAGACAGGCGGAAACCCATGACCGCCATGTTGAAACCCGCCTCCGCGTCGTCCGTCGGAGTCCGGCCGAGGGCCATGAGCTCGGTGAACGTGATGCCCAACTCCTCGGCGAGCCTCGCGAAGTAGTGCTCCATGGTGGTCGCGTCGTAAACGTCGATGCCGGCAGGGACGGGCGTGTGCGTCGTGAAGACGGTCCCGGCCCTCACGGCCTCGATCGCCTCTTCGAAGGTGACGCCGGCATCCCCCACCAAACGGCGGATCCTCTCGAAGCTCATGAATCCCGCGTGGCCCTCGTTGGAATGGAACACATCGGCGTCGTAGCCCGCCGCCTCGAGAGCTCGCACTCCACCGACGCCCAGAACGATCTCTTGCCGCAACCGGTGCTCGGACCCGCCGCCGTACAGCCGGTTTGTGACGCCGCGCTCGTCGGGCCCGTTGGCCTCGACGTCGCAGTCCAACAAGAGGAGCGGGATGCGCCCGACCTGCGCCAGCCAGATCTGCGCCGAGCAACTGATCCCGGCGAGATCGACCTCTATCTGGAGCGGCGCGCCGTCGTCGCCGCGCATGAGGGACAGGGGCATCGCGTGCGGATCGAGGGCCGGGTAGCGCTCTTGCTGCCATCCGTCGGCATTCAGATGCTGGCGGAAGTAACCCTCTCGATACAGAAGTCCGACC
>JAXDJP010000139.1:0-2843 GCA_034665645.1 Actinomycetota bacterium
CGGCGAGGGTCGCATCGCGAAGAGATCGCACCCCTAGAGCCGCCGCGGCGGCCGAACATTCGTCGACTCTCTCGTTGAATGGGCTGTCGTTCAACGCCCGCGAGATGCCGGAGTCGATGATGAGAACGGCTAGCCCGGGCGGGATCGGGATCTGTTCGATGGTGTTGTCGCGGCAGTCGATCAAACAAGCGTGGCCCGCTTGCGCCGCGGCCGAGGTGAGTTGGTCCATGATCCCGCCGGCCACACCTGCGTAACGGTTCTCCGCGCGGCGGCAGATCTCCGCCAACCGACCCCGGGGAACCTCCTCTTCGATAAGCGCTAGAACGAGCGCGACCTCGAGCGCCGCGGAGGAGGAGAGCCCGGCCCCCACGGGCACTTCGCTGATCACCTTTCCCCTCAGCCCGTGGGAAGCGACCCCCGCGTCGCGCAATGCCAGGACGATCGCTGCAACGTAGCGGCCCCACCCGGCGGCCGGAACGATCGGATCGTTCAGCTCGATCCGGATCGACGGTTCGTTCTCCACGGATGTCGCGAGTTCAACGGCATCCTCATCGCGTTCTCCCACGACGTATGTGGCGAGGTCGAGGGCGATGGGAAGGACGAAGCCCTCGTTGTAGTCGGTGTGCTCACCGATCAGGTTTGCCCGGCCGGGGGCGCGCGTGACGATCGCTCCGTCGTGCGCGAAAGCCTCGATCTGTGGCGGGAGGTCACTCAATAGACGAAGATGCTAAAACGCGTGACCTCCCAGGGGTATCGGCACCTCTCGCTGCTGTAGCTTGGCCCCCTCATGACCCGTGGCCGACTGGAAGCCTTCAGCGACGCCGTGATCGCGATCCTGATGACGATCATGGTGCTGGAACTCCGTGCACCCGATGAACCGAATCTGGCGTCCTTGCGCCCGTTACTCCCTGTTTTCTTCGCGTACGCGCTCAGTTTCGTGTTCCTCGGCATCTACTGGAACAACCATCACCACATGTTCACCACGGTGGAGAGGGTCAATGGACGAGTGCTGTGGGCGAACCTGCACCTGTTGTTCTGGCTGTCGTTGTTTCCCCTAACGACGGCGTGGATGGGCGAGAACCATTTCGATCCCGTGCCGGCAGCTTGGTACGGCGGCGTCTCTCTGATGGCCGCCCTCGCCTACTACATCCTTCAAAATTCGATCATCAATGCTCAAGGCCCGGGTTCCAAGCTGGCGGAGGCGATCGGTAGCGACATGAAGGGCAAGATCTCGCCCGCGCTGTACCTCGCCGGGATCGTGTCCGCTTCGTTCAGCAAGTGGGTCAGCGTCGGCTTCTACGTCGTAGTCGCGGTGATCTGGTTCGTCCCCGACCGCCGCATCGAATCGACGGTCGACTGATCACCAGTCGTTTTTAGGCTGGTTCGAAAGGACCGACCTCGATGGTCGAGGGTTGAGTGGCTCCATTGCATGGAGGAGGCGCCACCGCGTCCATGCCGTTCACATCCAGGTAACCGCCATCTGAGAACTGGATGCGCCACAGGGGAGCCGAACGTCCGTCGGGACACCAGTTAGACCAGCGGATCCGCACCGAAGCCGCGTCGCCGGGATTCAAAGTCACGGTCGGCCAGCTTTGTGGTTGTGGTGATCCGTCGGCCTCCCACTGGGCGGGGGAAGGGCTAAAAACAACGCCGGACGTGATCGGGTCGAGGTTGTCGTCGAGCAACGTGATCTCGGGCGTCCCACTTAGCGTGCACGTCGTGTCCGAGAAGTTGCTTACCGCCAGGCTGCCTTCGCGAGAACCGGCCGCCCCCTCCATCGTGCCGACCGCACGGAGTTGCGCTGCCGCGCAAGGCTCATCGTCCGGCACCGATGGTCGCGTCGCGGGAGTGCTGGAGGATGGCGATGGCGATGGCGAAGAATGAGGCGTTCGGGCCGCGTGCGGCGAGGGGCTCGACGCAGGTGGCAGCGGCTGATCCGTTCCGGTGAAGGCCCGCACCCCGGCGAACGACCCGCCTATCGCCAGCACGAGAACGGATCCGAGAACCGTCGCGTTGCGCGCTATGCGTCTACGTACGCGCGAGTTCAAGGAGCGCGGCGCCTCCCGATGCGGGGGTACCTCGTCGGCCTTGTGTCGCAGCAGAGCGCGCAGCTCTTCATCCATGTGACTCACTTCTCCTCATCTCGGATCTCGCCTCGTAATTTCTCGAGCCCGCGCGACACCAGCGATTTGACCGTCCCGGGAGCGCACCCCAACGTCTCCGCGACCTCTGCCTCGGACAGGTCCTCGTAGAAACGGAGGACGATCGCGGCTCGTTGCCGACGTGAGAGGCCGTCTAATCTTCGCCACAGTTCCTCGCGCTCCACGACGGCGCGCCCGGGGTCGTCCGTCGCAGGGGGAGAGATGTTTCGCTCCCGCGCCAGGTAAGCGCGCTCGACGCGTCGGTGACGGAAGTACGAATTGCTGAGGTTGACGATCGTGGTGCGCAGGTATTGGTCAAACCCTTTGGGGTCCCGCAGATGGGCCAACCGGCCTGCCACCCGGACGAACGCGTCCTGCGCGAGGTCCTCCGCCACCTCGCGATCTCCGGTGAGGAGGTACGCGAGACGTACGGCTCTGTCCGCATGCTGGACATAGAGCTCGCCGATCCTCGTTCGCTCGAGAGCCGCCGGTCGATCCACCTTGGTGCTCAGCATCTATCCATCACGGCTCTAAAGACGCATTGCTCTCGCGATCGGTTCCATCAGGCGCTCTCTCGACCGGACGGTCAAGGGAACGGGGCTCTATGGTCATCCCTTATGGCGACAGAGAGTGAGCGACCCGAGGGCGTACAACTCGCCCCTTCGCCCGACGGCATGCGAAGCTCCCAGCAGGTGGGCAAGG
>JAXDJP010000140.1:0-5215 GCA_034665645.1 Actinomycetota bacterium
AGAGGTCACGTTGTCCAGCGGAGCGATGTCATTCCTCTTCGTGACCCTGTGGTCCCCCGTTCAGTTGGGCGTCGCGCACATGGATCTGGGGTGGGCGATCGAGGCACTGGTTTTGTTGGCGGTAGCGCTGGTCACGAAAGACGTTCGCATCCGCGTCGCGGGTTGGGGCGTGCTCCTTATGGCTACCTTCACCCAGCTGGCATCGATCTCCGAAGCGCCGGCGACCGCGTTGGCTCACGATTACGGACGGGTCGTGGTTTTGATCGTCATCGCCGCGGTTTACCTAGGGGCATACGTCGAACACACCTGTCGCTCCAACCAGACGCGCGATCTGGCCGTCGTCATGGCGAACGTCCTGACCATCAGCTGGCTGAGCTTGGAGGTCTACGGTGCGCTCGCGACAGACCTCGTCGCACCCCGACCTCAGGATCTGCAGTTCGCTCTTTCCGGAGTGTGGGCGGCCTACGCGGGAATCCTCTTTCTAGTCGGGGTCTTCCTTCGACTCCGTCCGGCTCGCATCATGTCGCTCTGTTTGTTCGGCATCACGATCGCGAAGATGGCGATCAACGACCTGTGGTTGCTCGACACCTTGCAGCGGCTGGTCGGGTTCTTCGGGATCGGGGTCCTGCTTCTCGCGTCGTCGCTCCTCTACCACCGCTCCAGGGAATGGGGGGCGAACGACGATGTTCCCGGGGTCACTCCATGACCCCGGGAACGATCCCCTGCGCCCAGCAGTGAGAAACTGGCCCGCGCCATACGTATCTGCATCGGAAGGAGAAAAAGACGTGGAGAGCCGCCCCTTGGGCCAAGGTGGACCTCTCCTACCCGTCATCGGGCTCGGGACGTGGCAGGTGTTCGACGTCCCGGAGCGGCAGATACCTAAAGCCGCGGAAGTCATCGACGTCATGTTCGAGTCGGGCACGCGTCTCGTCGATTCATCCCCGATGTACGGGAAGGCCGAGAGGGTGTTGGGTCAAGCTCTAGGAGACAAGCGTTCCGACGCGATCGTCGCGACGAAGATATGGACCTCCTCCTCCGACGCTCGTCGCCAGTTCGAGGCACAACTCGGTTTCTATGGGGGCCGCGTCGACATCGAACAGATCCACAACCTCGTGTCGTGGCAAGAGCATCTCGATTGGATGGAAACCGAACGCGACGCGGGGCGCATCGGCTGGATCGGAGCGACTCACTACAGCGCATCTTCGTTCCCCGAGCTCGAGCGCGTGATGCGCACCGGACGTCTCGATTGCATCCAAGTGCCCTACAACCCGCACGAGCGAGAGGTTGAGAAGCGCATCCTGCCGCTGGCGGAAGAACTGGGACTCGGCGTCATCGCGATGCGTCCCCTCGGGGCGGGGTCGCTCGTGCGGCGATCGCCGGATCTAACGGGACTGGACGCGGAGACGTGGGCCGAGGCGCTGCTCAACTGGTGCCTGTCCGACCATCGCATCACCGTTGCGATCCCGGCAACCTCCAACCCGAAGCACGCCGCGGACAACGCTCGGGCTGGGAACGGGCCCTGGATGGACGAAGAACAACGGAGGCTCGTCGCGGAACTTGCCGGCTAGTCCGGCAGACCACGCATCCGATACACAGATGTAAAGAGCTATTAACCCGCCGGCCATCGGCCCGTAACCTCGGTTCTCTACGCTTTCGCACGACGACGATCCAAAGAAAGGTCGAGCGATGGCGATGACGCTGAGGACTCTTACGGAGACGATGGTCGCAGTTGTCCGGCGTTTAGACGCGGCCGCGGCAGGCGGAAGCATCTCGAACGCGAAAGCGGCTACCTACGCAACCTCGCGCCAAGTCGCCCTTCGCACCTACGCGCTGACCGACGGCGTCCAGGACCCCTTCAAGAAAACCGCCTAGTGACCCAGCGGGACTAGATCTCTTCCTTCGCCCGAGCCCTCGGGTCGGGCAAGGGCGTGAGGATGTCCTTCAACTTGTCGCGCAGATGTTCGTAGTTCGGCGGAAGCGAGAGTCCCTGCCCCAGAGTTGCTAGATCCTCATCCGCGGTGAAGCCGGGGCCGAGGGTCGCTATCTCGAAAAGTACGCCTGACGGCTCTCGGAAATAGATGGACTTGAAATAGAAGCGATCGATCACCGGCGTCGGGTGCCCCCCTGCCGCCGCAACGCGATCGCGCCACGCTTGATGCTCGTCGATCGGCGACGCCCACGCGACGTGGTGCACGGTTCCCGCGCCGTTCAACGGTCCCTGTGCGGGTGGCGAGTCGAATCGGTAATAGCCGCCGCGCTTCTCTCCGCGAGCGACCCACGAATACTCGTCCGTGGGATCGAACGCGAGCGTCTCCTCGAAAAAGCCTTTGCTCGCGGCGGGGTCGCTGCTGTACGCCCGGACCCCGTCGAATCCCTGTATCGCGAACTCTTGCGGGATCTCGGGGTGCTCCGCCTTCAGGGGGTCATCCCCCGAGGTATCGACCGTGAACTCGAGGTCGAGTCCTTCAGGGTCGGGAAACACGATCGCATCGTCCGAGCGATCGACCGAGACCCCTTCTTTTTCGAGGCGTCGTTCCCAGAAATCGAGCGCTTCGGTGGACGGGACCCGGAAAGCGACTCGGTGGACCATGCCGTCGCCGGCGCGGCCACGATGCGCTCCCGGATACTCGAAGAACGTGATGTCCGAGCCCGCGCTCCCCTTCTCGTCTGCATAGAACAGGTGATAAACGGTCGGGTCGTCCTGGTTGACGGTCTTCTTGACCATGCGGAGACCCAAAACGCCTACGTAGAACTCGACGTTCTGCGGCGCATCGCCCGTGATGGCGGTTACGTGGTGAACCCCTTCGAGTTTCACAGCGTCCCTTCCCTAGTCCGTTGCCTTACAGAACGCGCTCCGAACGTCGACGATTCCCGCTCACATCCTCACGACCTTCCCGGGGTTCAGGATCCCGTTCGGATCCAAAGCCCGCTTGATCGCTCTCATCATGTCTACACCCTCGGGCAGTTCCTTCTCCAGGGACGCGATCTTTCGCAAACCGACACCGTGCTCCCCGGTGCACGTCCCGTCCATCTCGAGAGCCCGATCGACGAGCCGGTCGTTCAGCCGTTCCGCGCGCTCCAACTCGGCCCCGTCGTTCGGATCGACCAAGATCTGCACATGGAAGTTGCCGTCGCCGACGTGCCCGACGATCGTCGCGATAAGCGACAACTTCTCGACATCCCCTTGCGTCTCGACGATGCAGTCGGCGAGGCGGGAGATCGGGACGCAGACATCGGTCGTTATCGCACGAGCCCCGGGTCTCAGGGCGAGCGAGGCGTAGAAGGAATCGTGTCGCGCTGCCCACAGCTTCGTTCGCTCCTGGGGATCGACCGCGGAGTCGAAGCCGGTTGCTCCGAACCCCGCGACCACCTCCCCTAGGTCTTTAGCCTGCTGGACGACCTCGCTCTCCGAACCGTGGAGCTCGACGAGGAGAAGCGGGGCGACCGGATACGACGCTTCCGCATAGCGGTTGATGGCGTCGATCGCGAGCTCGTCCAGGAATTCGATGCGGGCCACGGGTATCCCCATCTGAAGGACGGCTATGACGGAACGGACCGCGTTCTCGACATTCGGGAAACTGCAGATCGCAGCCGACATCGCCTCGGGTAAACCGTGCAAGCGAAGCGTGACCTCGGTTATGACACCGAGAGTCCCCTCAGAGCCCACGAACAACCTCGTGAGGTCGTACCCCGCGGACGACTTGCGCGCGCGGTGCGCGGTGTCGACGATGACACCATCGGCCGTGACAACTTTCAGCGCCAGCACGTTCTCTCGCATGGCGCCGTATCTGACGGTCGTAGTTCCCGATGCTCCGGTTGCAGCCATCCCTCCGATCGTGGCGTCGGCGCCGGGGTCGACCGGGAAGAAGAGGCCGTCGCGCGCTAGCCGTTCGTTGAGGGACCTGAGGTGCACCCCGGCCTGCACGGTGACGTCGAGGTCGTCGACGCGCACCGCGACGATCTCGTCCATACCGGTGAGGTCCAGAGAGAGGCCCCCCCGTATCGGAAGTACGTGGCCCTCTAGGGACGTCCCCGCCCCGAAAGGGATCACCGGGACGCGACATTCGTTGCAGACCTTCATGATCCGAGCTACTTCCTCGGTCGACTCGGGGAAGGCCACCGCATCCGGCGACACCGGCGAGAGCGGAGACTCATCCCTCCCGTGCTGCTCCCGGACGGCCGCAGACGTGACCAAGCGATCGCCGAGGATCCGGGCCAGCTCCTCGGCCACGGCTCCATCCCAGGCTGCGGTCGTCGTCACTAGGGGGAAACGTACAAAGATTTGACCTGTTCGTAACGCGAGAGAAACCCTCGGGTAACGCAGCATTGCTGTAATCACAGGCGTGATCGAGGCGGAAAGGGTCCCTTACGAGCCCCTGCAGGTGGGCAAACTGCAGGTACAGCCGGAGGAATTCCTGGCGTTCTACGAGGGCCGGGAGCTGAAACTCACGTACAAAGAGTTCAAGCTGTTGGAGCTCTTCGCCAGCTTTCCCGGCCGCCTTCTAACGAGGGACTTCATCGCCACGAACGCGTGGGCGGGGGACGCGCCGGGCCGGAGCGTCGATATCTCTGTCTCTCGCATCAGGAAGCACTTACCCCCGGGAGCGATCAAGACCATCGTTCGGGTCGGCTACCGCCTCACCCTCGAGTAGCTAGCCGGCGAGTGCGATCCGCGTCACCGACAGATCGCCTTCGTTCGTCACCCAGAGAACACCGTCGCCCGCAGCGATCTGACGCGGGGATGAGCCGACGTCGATGGTCTCCAAGATGTCGTAAGACTCGGGGTCGATCGCGCTAAGCGTTCCGTCCAGGTTGTTGATGGCCCACAGGTAATCGCCTTCGGCAACGACATCTATCACTCCGGGTCCGACTGGAATCTTCTTCAACACCTCGTCCGTCGCGGGGTCGATGACTGCGAGCGTGCCGTCGATCGTCGCGGCCGCCCACACCTTCCCGAACGCGACCGTTACATCCTCGCCGCCCTGGTCGACCTCGATCTCGGCCGTCTTGCCCGTGGCCACGTCGACGTGAGTGACCGCCTTCTCGATGTAACTCGTGGCCCACACGTCGCCCCCGTCGGCGGCCACGCCGCGGGGGCCGAGTCCGACGTCGATCGCTCTGCCGGCTTCGTTGGTCGAGGGATCGATGCTCATCACCGTGCCGTCACGATCGTTCGTGATCCAGACGGTGTCGTCGGCGAATGCGATGCCTTCGG
>JAXDJP010000141.1:0-7990 GCA_034665645.1 Actinomycetota bacterium
GCCCTCGAGGTTGATGAACACGCCTTGCTGGGGGATCGGCGACGCGAACGCCTTCGTCTTCTCCCAATCGACCGCGGCGAAGGTCTTGCCTTTGGCCTTGCGCGCGGTGTCGGCGGGAAGGACCCTTTTCGCCAGAGGGATCAGGCTGCGCGCGGCCTTCGTCTGCATCGCTCGGGCAACGGGCTTCAGCTTGAGATAACCCCACTCTGCGAGAAGAGCGTTCGTGTGCACGCTGACCTCCCACGCCGTGAAGCCGTGGTCGGAGCAAACGATGACGCCTCCGTCCGGCCCCGCGTAGTCGTCGAGCAGACCAACGATGCGGTCCATGTACTCGAAGCACTTCTCGATCGCGGGACGCAGCGCTCGCCCCTCCGGCGAGTCGTACATCGGCTCCGCGGGGTCCATGTAGCGGTAGTAAACGTGCTGCATCCGGTCGGGGGCCTCGAGGACGGAGAAGACGATGTCGACCGGGTCGGTTTCGAGCAGGCCCGAAAGAACCTTGTAGCGCTGCTCGAGTGATGCCACGACGCGCTCGCAAAGAGAAGCGTCGCGCCAATCGGTCTCCCAATTCGCGCTGACGTCGACGACGTAGTCGGGAGCCCACTCGAGGATCTGACGCTCTAGCTCGGGAGGCTGGCTGATGCCGCGCTGCTTCTCGCCGAACCCCGGAGTCATCGTCCCCGAGACCATCCATCCGTCGAGCGGTTGAGGGGGATACGTGAGTGGGAGGTTGTAGATGCCGACGCGACGTCCTTGCGCGTTGGCCATCTCCCAGATGGTGGATGTCTTGATCTTTCCGGAGTGCATCAGCACCTGTCGGTCGGACTGCGCGTTGCTTCCGTAGAAGCCGTAGATGCCGTGCCGGCCGGGATTCACACCTGTGGCGGCCGACGTCCACGCCGGCGGCGTATAGGTCGGGACCGTGGAGTGAGCGATGCCGGACGCCCCCCGGTCGCGCAGCGCTGCAAGGCGCGGCATGACCCCCTTGTCCATCATGGGCTCCAGGAGGTGCCACGCCACGCCGTCGAGTCCGATAACAACCGCGCGGGTCATCTGGGCATCCTAATCGTGCCCCCATATGCGCTCGATGAGCGCTTTAGCGGCGGCTTCATCCAGGTCGGCGTCCTCCAGAATGGTGAATCGGCCGGGTCGTGTGTCGGGTGCGGTTAAGAGCAGTCTCACGACGTCGTCTTCGATGAGACCCAGGGTTCGCGGATGCTCGGGAAGGCCCAACCGGGTGAGCCGCGCCCTGAACGCGTCGGTGTCCTCGCCGTACAGCGCGACCGAGAAGATGCTCCCGAACGCAACCTGCGCGCCGTGCAATGCAACGCCTCCGAACAACCTGTCCGCCGCGTGTGAGATCTCGTGCTCCGCCCCCGACGCCGGTCGCGACGTTCCCGCTCGGATCATCGCCAGCCCCGACAGAACGAGCGCGTCGGCAAGGGTCCGAACGAAAGCGGGATCCTTCACCGATTCTTCGGGAGCGGTATCGAGGTGCGGTTCGATCGCGCGGAACGACTCGACGGACAGGTCCCAGCCCGGCTGATCTATGTCTTCTAAGCCGCGTTCCGCCGCGAGAGCCCAGTCTTTGAGTGCCAACGGATTCGCAAGGAGGTCTCCGATGCCGGCGGCGACCGAGTCGAGGGGGGCGGTGGCGATCGTGGGCAGCGACATGAAGACGCCATGCGGGTGGATCGCTCCGACGCTCTCGGCGCGGCCCTCGGAGTTGGGGACGACGGCCACGGGCGAGCAGATCCCGTCGTGCGATAGCTGGGTCGGGACCGCTATCAACGCGAGGCCTGCTCTGGCGGCCGCGAGCTTGCCGACATCGAGGCACCGCCCGCCGCCGATCGCGATGATCGCGTCGGCTCCCGATCGGTGCGCTCGCGCCCCCAATTCCGCGGCCCATGCCTGGTTCGCGCCCGACTCCGGGTTTTCATGGGGGGGCCCGGTCAATCGGGAGGCGAGTCTCTCGCCGTGAACAGAGTTGACGACGAAAGGTACTGCGATGCCCAGTTCTTTGACCTGCGACGCAAGCGCTTCCGCGGCGTCGTCCTCGCTTTCGGTCGCGTCGAAGAAAACGACCTCCGGGGATTCCATCTAGAAGAAACGATCGGCGACTTGGACGGCTGCGGCGACGTCCTCGGGGGTGTCGACCTCTGCGTACTCTCCCTCATGCACGTCCGAGGCGCGACTGTCGACGATCGACAACATCTTGTCGTACACGTCCTCGTAATAGCCATGCGTCTGCGCCTGCCACTCGAGACGGCTGCAGATGTCGCTGTAGACGCGTGGTGCTTCCCCACGTAACAGAGACACGCCGGCGTACTCGCCGTGGCTGCGCGGCATCTTCAGGTTCTTCGATACGCCGAGAACGCGGTCGCCCCGCAACTGAACCCTCATGTCCTCTTGGTCGAGCCGTTTGCGTTTCTGAACCGCGAGGATGAGGTCGCCGTGCTGTTCGATCGTGCGCCGGTACACCTCGGGATTCACGACGATGTCGCAGTTGACGACCATCAGGTCGAAGCCGGGCGACTGATCGAGGGCAGTTCGAACCGAGTGGAAGTTGCCCCACGACGCGTAGCGCATGTTGCGGACGAACGTCACGGGTGCATCGGTCCATCGTTCGGTGACGTATTCCTCGACATCCGAAGCACGGTGTCCGGTTACTACGAGGAGGTCATCGATCGGCGCTTTCTTGAGACCGTCGAGCAGGTACTGGAGCATCGGTCCGTGGTCGTCCAGCGGGATGAGGGCCTTGGGTGTGGCTCCACCCATCCGCACGCCGCGTCCCGCTGCCAGGATCGCCGCTCTTACTCTCGCCACGAGACCTCCAAGATCATGTCTTCGGTAAGGGGCCGCTCCCACGAGAGCAGGTTGCCCTTGCGCTTCCACCCTCGAGCTTTGATCGCCTTCGCACCGTCGGGCAACGTCAAGGTTAACGACAACGTCTCGGGCCGCGCCTTCGGTTGGTGCTGCACGTGCAGTTGATAGACCCGGCGGCCTTTCACGTCATGGACGACGCCCGGCACACGGTAGTCGAAGGTCAGAGATCCTTCCTTCTGCGGCGGGATCTGCAGGGTCCCGCTCCATACCTTCTTGCCCAGCTCGAGATGCTCGGCGGGTTGGTCGCCGGACCACGTTGCGATCGCACCTTCCGGGGCCCCGTCTAAGCGGACCACCCCATCCTCCGTCCCGCCCACTTGAGCGGGCCCGGTGAGGGTCGCATCCAAAGGCACGTAGAGATTGAGCATCGGGCGGTGCACGTTGTCGGCTCCCGGGATGGCTGCGTTCGAGAAGCGCCCCGTGTCGCCCATCGCGAAGCGAGGCTGGGGAAGGAATAGGCCGCTGTAGACGCTGGCCTTCGTGCTGTGCACCGCGTCGCTTCCCTCGATGCGGATGTCCGACGTCGTCGTTTGCTGGGCGTAGTAGTCGAGCTTGTTGCCACCGACGTTCTGCTCCACGAGGTAGAGGTAGTCGTCGCCCTTCGCTTGCTCGATCGACGCGTCCCAGTTCATCCGCCGAACGAAGCGTTCCTCCGCCGGATCGCGCATCCACATCTGCATGTGTTTCTCCGCGAGGGCCGTCCCCATGCCGCTGAACAACTTGGACGGATGTTTCGGCCGCACGACCTTCGTGTAAAAGTCGTCCACGAGGTGATTCAAGACCGCGTGTCTTCCGTAGGGCCTTGGGTAGATGGCGTAGGCCCTGTACATCAGGAAGTCGACGATGCGCCTTTCGTTGATCCGATTACCGGCCTTCTCGATCTTGAACGCCCCCGTGCCTCCGAGCAGTTCCTTCATCACGATGGGATCGACCGCGATGACGCCATCGATCTCCGGGAAGTCGACTCCGAACTCCTCTGCGGATTTCTCGCCGTATGCGACCGTCAAACTCGCCGAGAGGGGCCAGTCGGGCGACCAGTTCGCATTCCCAAAGCGCTGCGCGTCGCTGACGTGCGACACGTACCAGGCGTCATCCGGCAGCGGGATCGACAAGGCTTGCCTGTTCTTGTCGATGTTGTAAACCCGGCCCTTGTTCTTACCCGTTTGAAGTTCCGGCTTGCCGTCCGCGATCGACAACACAGTCATCTGCAACATCGATCCGCCGGTGCCGCGTTGCTCCGCGTTGTTCTGCATCCCGAACAGATAGTTGCGCGGGCCGTTCGCGCCGAGGAACGCGGGAAGGATCTTGAACCCGGCCTCCGCGTCCTCGAGTAACGCTTCGGTGTCTTCGGCTTTCTCGATCCCGTCGGTGACCGAGGGACGAGCGCGTTTCGGAAGGTTCTGCAGGTCAACCGCCTGCAGCTCCTCGCGCGTGGCGGTGATCTCGGTGTGCACGTTCTCGAGCGCTCCACCGAGTGCTTCAACCTGGTCGAGCCTGATCACCGAATCCTCGGGGTTTTCGGGATCCTTCGCGACGACGCGGTGTCGCCCTTTGAGAACCCGCCGGGCGACCTCGACACTTCCCTCGGCCGCCTTCGCCGAATGGTCGGCGGCGTTGACGATGTGGTCCATCTCCTTCAACGCGGAATCCACCGGCTTGGCCACCCGCGCAAGATCCAAGAGTGGGCTCGCTCCTTCGAGACCGGACCGCGCCCGGTCCACGGCGGCGGCTGCGGACAGGGCCTCGTAACGGCCCTTCTTCAGGTCGGACTTGGCAAGGCGGTCCTCGGCTCGATCGACGTGGTCTTTGGCGTCGAGGAGGCCGCTGGCCAGGTGCCAGGGACCCAGCAAGATCGAGAGCCACAGGAGCGCTCCCGCCAGCCCTCCGACGATCGCGGCGAGCCCCACCAAGCCCGCGGGCACGCGGGCGCGCTGAACGGTGGCGGACGTAGGGGGGATGCCGGACATGCCCTCTATTGTCGCGTGGCGATGTCGCGTAAGCGGGGGGCGACCTCTCGGCCCAAAAGCGAGATGGCCTCTGCGGCCGGCTCGCGATCCATGCCGGGGTAGTGAAGCCGGAGGATGAGATGAGCCTCCGGATACCGCTTCATGATCTCTACGCGAGGCGCCAGGTAGTCGACGACGTCGTTCGGGGTTCCATACGCGGTGGTCCTCCTGATGTCTTTCTCCGACGGAGGCATCACTTGGAGCGGCACCCCCGGCACATCGGTGCCGGCGCGCCAGCCTGCGTAGACACCGAGTTGGTGCCCGATCCCGTCCCGCACCATCGGCCAATCGCGTTCCGGATCGTTCGTGACGTAAGCGTTCTGCAACAGAGCGACTTGCGGCAGCCCATCGTGTCCCGCGCTCCATCGCGCTTCGGAGGCCATGTCGAAGGCTTCTTGCAACCGAGAGGTTTCGGCACGACTCGAGATGTAACCGTCCCCTATGCGACCGGCGCGGCGTACCGCGGCATCAACGAAGCCACCGATGAACAGAGGCGGAACTCGGAAGGGTTTCGGCGTGACCGCGATCTGCTCGTATCGGTAGTACCTGCCTTCGAAGTCGAACCGTTCCTCGGTCCACGCTTTTCGCATGATCGAGGTGATCTCGACCAATCGGCGCGTACGCGACTTCGGGTCGATGTTGAAGGAACGGAACTCCTCATCCCGCCAGCCGATGCCGAGCCCTGCGATCACGCGTCCGCGTGAGATCTGGTCTACGACGGCGAAATCCTCGGCCAGCCTTATCGGGTCGTGGAACGGCGCCAGCACGACGCCCGTGCCCAACTCGATCCTCTCGGTCGCGGTAGCGAACGCGGCGAGCAACGGAAGCAGCGAGGGGAGGTATCCGTCTCCAGCTCCGTGATGTTCCGAGACCCATGCAGCGTCTAAGCCGACCTCTTCGGTCAGCTTCGCGAGAGCGATCGAGTCTTCGTAGTCCTGCGCGAACGTTCGTGAGCTCTGAAACGGGATCTGGCCGGTGAAAAGCCCAACGCCGATCTTCACGCGCGGGCCAGAAGCTCGGCCATCTCGCCGACCATCTTCGTAAGGTCGAAGTCTTTCGGTGTGTACACCCTTGCGACGCCGAGTTCGGTCAGTTTCTGAGCATCCTCGTCGGGGATGACGCCCCCGACCACCACGGGGACCTCGTCGGTGTCGACGCCTTCCTCGCGCAATCGATCGAGCACGTCGGGCACCAACAAGCCATGCGCACCAGACAGGATCGAAAGCCCGATGAGGTGGGCGTCCTCCTCGACGGCTGCGCGCGCTATCTGGTGAGGCGTCAGCCGGATGCCTTGATAGATGACTTCGTACCCCGCGTCACGAGCGCGGATCGCGACCTGTTCGGCCGCGTTGGAGTGCCCATCCAAACCGGGCTTCGCGACGAGCATCCGTACTTTCCCGACGCCGAGTCGTACTCGCGCCGCCTCGACCTTGGCCCGAGCGTCCTCGAGACCGGGGACCGAGGTCGCACCGACCCCCGCTCCGATCCCGGTGGGGGCCCGGTACTCACCGAAGGTCTCGCGGAGTGCGTCGGCCCATTCGCCTGTCGTGACGCCTGCTTTCGCAGCCGCGATCGAGGCCGGCAGGAGGTTTTCGGTCCCCTGGGCGGCCCGACGCAGGGCGTCCAAAGCCGCAGTGGCCGCGGCACCGTCGCGCTCGCGTCGCCAACGCAGCAAGCTCTCGACCTGATCGGCCTCGGCCGCCGGATCGACCTTTTCGAACGCCATCTCGTCGAGGCCCTCGGTCAGGGGAGATGGTTCGGACTCGGTGTACTGGTTCATCCCCACGACGGGGCGCGTCCCGGCCTCGATCTCGCGCCGCCTGTCTGCGTGGGCGGACACCAGTCGTTCCTTCATGTAGCCGAGGGCCTCGACCGATCCCCCGGCATCTAGCACGTGAGTGAGCTCGTCCCACGCTCCCGACGCGATCTCTTCCGTTTTCGCTTCGATCACCTTCGACCCCTCGAAGATGTCTCCGTACTCGAGCAGGTCGGTTTCGTAAGCGAGGATCTGCTGCGCCCGGAGCGACCACTGCTGGTCCCACGCGCGGGGGAGTCCCAAGGCCTCGTTCCACGCGGGAAGCTGGACCGCGCGGGCGCGCGCGTCTTTCGACTGCGTCACAGCCAGCATCTCGAGAAGGATGCGGAAGATGTTGTTCTCGGGCTGCGACGACGTCAGTCCAAGCGAATTCACCTGAACCCCGTAGCGGAACCGCCGGTATTTCGGATCGTCGACTCCGTAACGCTCGCTGGTAACACGGTCCCACAATTGGTTGAAAGCGCGCATCTTGCAGGTCTCTTCGATGTAGCGGATGCCGGCGTTACAGAAGAACGAGATCCGTCCGACCAATCTCGGGAAGTCGTCATCCGACACCTGACCCGTGGCCTTGACCGCATCGAGAACGGTGATCGCGTTGGCGAGTGCGTACGCGATCTCGAGAACGGGATCGGCCCCCGCCTCTTGGAGGTGGTACGAGCACACGTTGATCGGATTCCACTTCGGCACCTCGTGCAGCGTCCACGTGATCAGGTCGCTCGTCAGTCGGATGGATGCCTCCGGTGGGAATATGTGCGTGCCACGCGACAGGTACTCCTTCAGGATGTCGTTCTGTGTCGTACCGGCGAGAGCTTTGCGGTCGGCCCCCTGTTGGTCCGCGACCGATACATAGAGAGCCAGTAACCACACCGCGGTGGCGTTGATCGTCATCGAAGTGTTCATCTGCGCCAAGGGGATCTGATCGAACACACCGGACATGTCGCCAAGGTTGGAGATGGGAACTCCGACCTTGCCCACCTCTCCGCGCGACATGAGATGGTCGGAGTCGTAACCGGTCTGCGTCGGGAGATCGAACGCGACCGAGAGACCGGTTTGGCCCTTCGCAAGGTTCCCTCGGAAGCGAGCGTTCGTAGCCGAGGGACTCGCGTACCCGGCATATGTCCTGAAGATCCAGGGCTTGTCCATGGTCGTCATCGTAAGCCGCGTCACGGGCGGTTTAGGCTGCCCGGACCCCGGCACAAGGAGGAAGCTAAGTGTCCCAAGTAGTGAACAAGGTCGGCGTCGTCGGCTGCGGCACGATGGGCTCCGGGATCTGCGAGGTGTG
>JAXDJP010000142.1:0-4552 GCA_034665645.1 Actinomycetota bacterium
CGATTCGGGCTGCGCACCTTTTTGCGCTGGAGCGAAGAGCAGGCACGCCGGCACGGGCTGACGCCGGCACAACACCAACTTCTCCTTTCGATCCGGGGTCATCGAGGAGACCGGGGCCCAACGATCAAGGATGCCGCCGACAAGCTCTTGCTGAAACATCACAGCGCGGTCGAATTGGTGGATCGCGCCGAGGCGGCCGGTCTTCTCAAGCGAGCACCCGATCCGGACGATCAGCGCATGGTTCGCCTAGCGCTAACGGACGCGGGGAAAGACAAGCTCCAAGCGGTGACGATCTTGACGCTCGCACAGCTCGACCGGATGGGCGATCAACTTCGAGGTGTGTGGGACAACCTGCGCGACGATTAGGGCCTGTATCGCCTCACGATACATTTACGGACCATGGCCCATCTCCGGTCCCACCGACCTCAAGCCGGTACGCCAACCGGTCGTTTGCTGTGGCTCTCGTCGATCGCAGCGGTTGTGGGCCTCGGCGCGGGAGGAGCGGCGTGGGCCCTCCTGCATTTGATCCGCGGCATCACGAACCTTGCGCTCTTCCACCGCTGGTCATGGCAAGACGTCTCGTTGACGAACCTGCACGCCGGTCCCTGGATCATCTTGGTCGCCGTCGGCGGCGCGCTGATCGTGTCGCTGCTGGCGTTGTGGGCTCCGCCCATCCGGGGGCACGGGATCCCCGAGACCATGGAAGCGATACTTGTGCGGCAGAGTCGGATCCGTCCTCGCGTGGCGATCGCGAAGCCGCTTTCGGCCGCCGTTGCGATCGGGACGGGAGGTCCCTTCGGAGCCGAGGGACCCATCATCGTGACGGGCGGAGCGCTCGGGTCCCTCATCGGACAGGCGATGCATACCTCTCCCTCGGAACGCAAGATCTTGCTCGCGTCCGGAGCAGCGGCGGGGATGGCGGCGACGTTTGGAGCGCCGGTCGCCGCGGTCGTGCTTGCTCTCGAGCTACTCCTCTTCGAGTTCTCGACACGAGCGTTCATCCCGCTCGTCGTTGCGTCCAGCATCGCGGGGGCCGTACACATCGCGTTGTTCGGCACGGGAGCGCTCTTCTCGGTCGCTACTCACGATTTCGCCGGTCTTGAAAAGCTCCCGTTCTACGTGCTGGTCGGTGTGTTTGCCGGAGGACTCGCACTACTGATCATCAAAGGTCTATCGCTCATCGAAGAGGCTTTCGCGCGGCTTCCCATCGACCTCTTCTGGCATCCGTTGATCGGAGCGGTCGTCTTTGCCACCATCGGCATCTTCGTCCCGCGCGCTCTTGGGGTCGGTTACGGGACCATCAGCGACATCCTGGGCGACAAGCTCGTCCTCTCCACGCTCCTCGTTATCTTCGTGGCGAAGTTGGTGGCGTGGTGGGTAGCTCTAGCTTCTGGAACCTCGGGCGGAACCCTCGCTCCGATCCTTCTGATAAGCGGAGCGTGCGGCGGCGTGATCGGTCACCTCTTCCACGGTCTTTACGGGGGTATCTCCCCCGGGGCGGTCGCCGTCGTGATGATGGCGGCGACCTTCGGAGCTGCAACGCGAGCGACCTTCACATCGATCGTCTTCCTGTTCGAACTCACGCGCGACTACAGGATCATCTTGCCTCTGATGCTCGCGAGCGTGATCGCCGATCTCATCGTGCATGCGTTCAGCGCAGACAGTTTGCTCACCGAGAAGCTCACGCGTAGAGGCTTGCACGTGCGCGGGGACTATGAGGTCGACATCCTCCGGACGACGTCCTTGCATCAAGTGATGACGCGCGATGTCGAAACGATCCCTATCGACGCGGTCGTAGGAGATGTAACCGAAAAATGGGATCGAGGAGGACACAACTCGTTCCCGGTCATGGATGGTGATGGCTCCGTCGCGGGGATCGTGAGCCGCGTCGACGTGCTGCGGGAAGACCCCGCTCCTGACGCCCCGATCCTCGACATCGCGTCTACGGACGTCGTAACGCTCGCGCCGAGCGCACCCGTGATCCAAGCCCTCCACGCGATGCTCGAAGAAGGGATCGAATGCGTCCCGATCGTGGACGACGGTCGCTTGGTCGGCGTTTGCACCAGAACCGACGTGCTCAGTGCCCGCAGATTGCAACTGGATCTCGAGAGACGGCAGCCCGGCGTCTTAAGGAGACGGCGGAACGCCTAGAACGAATTCCAGAAGTCGAGATTGAGCGTCGTGTACGAGCGCTGCATCCAGATCGACAACTCGAACAACCTGTTCGTTAGGAAGAGCAACCCGACGATTACCAGCAGGACGCCGCTCGCCAGATTGACCGCCCGAACGTGCCTGCGGAGCCATCCGAGCGCCCCCGTCAAGCGCGAGATCCCCAAACCCGCCAAGACGAACGGGACACCGAGTCCGAGGGAATACACGGCCATGAGCAAGGCGCCCTCCGCCGGTCCCCCCAATGCCGAACGCCCGGCCGCCATCGTCAGCACCGCCCCCATGGTTGCGCCGATGCACGGCGACCACCCGAACGCGAAGGCTCCGCCGAGGATGAGGCTGCCCCACAAACCCGCGCTCGGCGTGGGATGGAAACGCGCCTCACGGTAAAGGAACGGAATCTTGAGGACCCCCATGAACACGAGGCCCATCAGGATGATGAACACGCCGCCGACGCGCGCCAGCGCGAACTTGTGATCGGCGAGGAACGATCCGAGCAAGCTGGCCGTCGCTCCGAGGGCCACGAAGATCGCCGTGAAGCCAGCGACGAAGGCTCCGGCCATGGCCGCAGTGCGGACGGCGCGCTTGTCATCGGCCTCGCCTGCGCCGACCCCCGACATGTAAGAGAGGTAACCGGGAACGAGCGGAAGCACGCACGGCGATAGGAACGAAACGAGGCCTGCCGTGAAGGCGATCGGGACTGTGGGATCAGCCACTGCGTGACACCAGCACGTTCAAAAGCTGGTCCAGAGCATCCTGGCTCAAGGGACCGTTGACGTGCTCGACGATGATTCCCTGTGCGTCGACGAAGAACGTCTCCGGCTGGCCCGTCAAACCGTAGTCCTGATAGATCTTCAGACCGTCGTCCCTCACGTGGGGGTACACGAGTTCGTTGTCTGCGACGAACTTCAGCGCATCGCTACGCGCGTCTCGGATGTCGATACCGACGAAATCGACTTCATCTCCGTAAGCTTTGGCGGCGCGACGGAGCATCGGCGCCTCGTCCTTGCACGGCTCACACCAGGACGCCCAGAAGTTGAGTACGAAGGGCCGTCCCTCGACGTTGGCCAGTCCAAAGGTGCCGCTCCCGTTCAACAGGGGGCCGGAGAAATCAGGCGCCTCGTCTCCCGTTGCGGGCGGCCCCGACTTGCGGGCGGCCGCCACTGATAGCAGAACGACGAACAGGACGGCGGGGATCAAAGCCCAGGCGACGGCGCCGCGGCGCCACCAAGGTCTCGCTGAAGATGTGCCTTCCATCGCGCCATTCTCCCAGGCCGCGAGGCGCTAAAAATCGCGACCTTGACGAGTCCCATATCGTTTCGGCAACGAGAGGAGAGACGGATCCCACCGTCTCTATCGCGCCCTCAGGTCGGGAACGAGCCTGGAGGTCGTCGATGTTCAGTCCGGATCACTCACCCGTGCTCGCCGCGCTCAGCGAGCGAGAGTTAGAGAGATTATTGCGAGGGTCGGTCCCACGGACCTTGGAGCCGGGAGACATCCTTTACCTAGCCGGGGACGATGCGTCGCGCTTGTACGTGGTCGAGTCGGGGGTTCTGAAATACACGGCGCGCGACGGTGAGGGGGCGGAAACGATCCTGGGGCTCGCCGTCGAAGGAGACCTGGTCGGTGAGATCGCTATGTTGGACGGCGATCTGCAGCCGCTCGACGCGGTCGCGGCCACGGAGTGCCGAGTCATGGGCCTGGACGCGGCTTTCTTCCTCGAGCTGTTGAGGGAAAATCCCGATGCATCGCTCGAACTCGCCACCACGTTGGCGCAACGGAACCGGTGGTTGGGGTCGGCCGCGCTGGAGAGGACGTCCGGCGAGGTTCCGCAGAAACTCGCGGCCCGTTTGCTGGACCTCGCCGAGCTTTTGGGCCGCGTCCACGGTCAGACGATCGAACTCGACCTGCCACTACCGCAAAAGGACCTCGGTCGACTGGCCGGGATGTGCCGAGAGAGCGCGTGCAAAACGATGCGCCGGTTCCAGGCCGATGGGCTGTTGGACTACCGCGGACGGCGGCTGCGGATCCATCGACCGGACCTGCTTCACAAGATCAGATGTTCCGGGCGGCCCGGCGCGAGGGTCTAGAGCTACGCGGGAGTAGACGCGCGCAGCGCGCGTCTCAGAACCTTGCCGGTCGGCAGGTGAGGCAACTTGTCCACGATCTCGATCTCGGACGGACACTTGAAGCGAGCGAGCCAGCCCTGCAGCTCCGTCAATATCTCTTCCTCGGTAGCGCTCTCGCCGTCTGCCATAACGATGAAGGCTTTGACGGCTTCACCGGTGTAGGAGTGGGGGACGCCAACCACTGCGGCCTCGTTGATCTTGGGATTCTTCAACAGCGCGGTTTCAACCTCGGCGGGAAACACGTTGAAGCCCGA
>JAXDJP010000143.1:0-8416 GCA_034665645.1 Actinomycetota bacterium
TGAGGCAGGAAGATGGTGAGGAGGCGGGAGCCGTCGAGGGGCGGGATGGGGAGCAGGTTGAAGATGCCCAGCAGGAGGTTGATCCGGAGGAAGAGGATCAGGAAGTGGAGGAGGGTTCCCGCCGGCCGCACGAGGAACCCGTGGAAGAAGTAGTCGGCGAAGAAGACGCGGAGGAGGATCACCGCCGCAGTGGCGAGTAGGACGTTCATCAATGGGCCGGCCAGGGCCACGATGGCGGCCCCGAACCGCTTGGAGCTGAGCGCCTGGAGGCGGAACTCCACCGGCTTTCCCCAGCCGAACCCCGCGAGGAAGATCAAGACCGTCCCCATCGGGTCGAGGTGACGGGCCGGGTTGAGGGTGAGGCGTCCCATGGCTCGAGGCATGCGATCGCCTTGCAGGTCGGCGGCCAGGGCGTGGGCGTATTCGTGGAGGGCTATCGCGCCGATCAGCGCGGCCGCCAGCAACAAAAAGGCGAGGGGGTCATCCGCGAGGATCTGCAGGGGACTGGAGCTCACGGGGCGGTATTGTAGGCGCTCCGCAGCCGCTGTCCCAAACCAATGAGTAAAGCTCAAGGAGAAGGTTAGTTGTGAGCGAGCGCAAACGCGTCTTCAGTGGGATCCAGCCCACGGGCGATATCCACATCGGGAACTATCTCGGTGCGGTCCGCCACTGGGCCGCCCGGCAGGACGAGCTCGACTCGTTCTTCTGTGTCGTCGACCTCCACGCGATGACCCTTCCGTGGGACGCGGCCTCGCTCCGCCACCACAGCATCTCCACGGGAGCGATCTTGATCGCCGCGGGCATCGATCCCGCTCGCTCGACGCTGTTCATCCAGAGCGACGTAAGGGAACACTCGGAGCTCGCCTGGATCCTTACGTGCCTGGCGCGCATGGGCGAGCTGCGCCGGATGATCCAGTTCAAGGAGAAGTCGAAGGGAGACGGGGAGTCGGTCGGTGCCGGCCTTTTGACGTACCCCGCACTCATGGCCGCCGACGTGCTCCTTTATCGCGCTCATGGGGTTCCCGTGGGAGAGGACCAGCGGCAACACGTCGAGTTGATGCGGGACCTCGCGATCCGCTTCAACTCCATGTTCGGCAAGACCTTCGTGGTGCCCGAGGCGTGGATCCCGGAAGCGGGGGCCCGGATCATGGCACTCGACGACCCCACCCAGAAGATGAGCAAGTCGGCCCCCCGGCCGGCGTCGAAGATCCTCGTGATCGATCGACCCGAAGCGATCCTCAAGAAGATCCGCTCCGCCGTCACCGACTCGGGGACCGAGGTGAAGGCGGCTGAGGACAAACCCGCTCTCACCAACCTCCTCACGATCCTTTCGGTCATCGAAGAGACGCCGATCGCGGAGCTGGAGGAGAGGTTCTCGGGCTCGGGATACGGGGATTTCAAGAAGGTTCTCGGCGACGCGGTGGTCGAGTGGCTGAGCCCCGTGCGGGAGCGCTACGAGGAGCTGATGGCCGACCCCGCGGAAACCGAACGCCTGCTCCTCGGCGGGGCGGATAAGGCGCGCGCCACGGCGACGGCCGTGATCGAGGAGGTCAGACGCCGGGTGGGCCTTCGCTCGTAACGGTGCGGAGCAATCCCGGCCTTGGGACGGCGCCCCAGGTAGGCTCAGGCGGTGCTCCGGAGGAGCTAAGGGTTCTGCAGTAGACAAGTGGATATATCGACAAACGAGGAGTAGGCGGCGATGGCTCATGAGGTGAAGCTGGAGGTCTTCAGCGGCCCCATCGACCTCTTGCTGCACCTCATAACCCGCCAGCGGGTCGACATCTACGACGTGTCGCTCTCCACGATCACCGACGAGTACCTCGCCGCTCTCGAAACCGTGGGACAACTGGACCTCGAAACGGCCACGGGCTTCCTCGTCGTGGCGGCAACGCTCCTCGAACTGAAGTCCGCTCGTCTTCTGCCCGGCCCGGGCGGGGGAGAAGACCTCGATCAGAACCTCCTCGAGGAACGCGACCTACTACTGGCCCGGCTGGTTGAGTGCTCGACCTTCAGGGAGGCCGGTACGTGGCTCTCCGTGGAGCTCGACCGTTCGGCGTTCCGTTTCGCCAGGCCGCCGGCGCTGGAGCCTCGCTACCTCGACCTGACGCCGGACGTCACTCTGAAGGTGCAGCTCTCCGACGTGCTCCGCGCCGCGGAAAGGATGTTTGGAGCGCCTCCGAAACCGGTCCTGACGACCGATCACATAAGCCCCATCAGGGCGTCCGTCAGCGATGCCATCTCCGAGATGACCGGAAAGCTCACCCTCGCGGGCACCTCCAACTTCGAGGAGCTTTGTGGCGTCGGGCTGGAGAGGATCGAGATCGTGGTGCGATTCCTCGGGTTGCTCGAGCTGTTCAAGGCCGGAGCCATCGACCTCCAGCAAGCGGGTCGCTTCGGATCGATCACGGCGACGTGGACGGGAGAGGTGTCGACGGACGAGGTCCTGATGGGCATCGAGGAGTACGCGGCGATCACCCCGGAGGCATCGTGAACGAGAGAAAGATCGTCGAGTCCATCCTCTTCTTGGCGGAAGAGCCGCTGCCGGCCGCGCGGATCGGCGAGGTGCTGGAGAGACCGACGGCCGACGTCGAGGAGCTAGTGGCGACTCTTGCGGCCTCTTATGTGGAAGAGGACCGGGGGTTCGAGCTCCGGCAGACGGCGGGGGGCTGGCGTCTCTACACAACGGAGGATTGCGCGCCGTGGTTGGAGCGCTTCGTGCGAGGTCAAACGATCGGCCGGCTGACGGGTCCTTCGCTCGAGGTGCTCGCGATAGTCGCCTACCGCCAGCCGGTCTCGCGCTCCGAGATCGCAGACATCCGAGGCGTCGACTCCGACGGCGTCGTTAAGACCCTCGTGCAAAGAGGTCTCCTCGAGGAATCGGGACGCGAGAACGGGCCGGGGAATCCCGCCCTCTTCAGCGTGACCGACGACTTTCTGGAACGGCTGGGTCTTCCGTCGCTGGAGGAGTTGCCGCCGCTTTCTTCTTTCCTGCCCGACACCGAGACGGTCGAGGACATGGAAAGTCGCCTCTCGCCGGGCGTGTGAACCAGGAGGGCGAGCGGCTGCAGAAGGTCCTGGCGCACGCCGGGGTGGGATCTAGAAGAGCGGTCGAGGACATGATCAAGGCTCGCCGCGTCAAGGTGAACGGCGAGGTCGCCAAGCTCGGCCGCCGCATCGACCCTATTAAGGATGTGGTTGAGGTTGATGGTTCGCGCGTGCCGCTGCAGGCAGACCTCGTCTACTACCTGCTCAATAAGCCGGTAGGCGTGGTCACCACTTCGTCCGACCCGGAGGGACGCTCGACCGTGCTGGATCTGGTGGACGTGGAGCTGCGCGTGTGGCCCGTCGGACGCCTCGACGTCGACACCGAGGGCGCGCTGATCGTCACGAACGACGGCGAGCTGACCAACCTACTCACGCACCCTCGGTACGGGGTGCCGAAAACCTACGTTGCCGAGGTGAAGGGCACGCTCGCCTCGAAGGCGATCAAAGCTTTGACCAGGGGAGTGGAGCTGGAGGACGGCCGCACGGCGCCGGCCGAAGTGGCGGTGATCGAGCGCACGCCGGCGGGCACCCTGGTCGAGATCACGATCACCGAGGGCCGCAACCGGCAGGTGCGCCGTATGTTCGAGGAGGTCGGGTATCCGGTAAGACGCCTGGCGAGGGTGGCGATAGGCCCGCTCGAGCTGGGACACGTCAAGCCGGGGCGGTTTCGCAGGCTGTCGGGAGCGGAGGCCCGTTCGCTCTACGCGCTGGCTACTGAGAAACAAAAGGATTAGGCAACTAGATGACAAATAAACATGTCGTCAAGGAGACAAAGTGACAGAGCGGGTGCGCGCCCTGCGGGGGGCCTCGACGTCGCCGAACGACGCCGCCGAGATCACTGCTGCGACCCGCGAGCTCCTTGCAGAGATGCTGGAGCGCAACGGTGCGTCGCACGAGGATCTGGTTTCGATCGTCTTCACCGCCACGCCCGATCTCGACGCGGAGTTCCCGGCCGTGGCGGCCAGAGATCTTGGCATCTCCGACGTCCCCCTCCTGTGCGCCGTCGAGATAGGGGTTACCGGGTCCCTGCCGAACTGCGTGCGGGTGCTGATGCACCTCTATACGGAGCGCACGCCCGATCGTCTCGAACACGTTTATCTGAGGTCTGCCGAGGTCTTGCGCTCGGACCTCGGCCGATCCTGAAGCTTCGAGTAGACCTTTAGACATGGATGATCTGGCGATCCTCGGCACCGGCCTCATCGGCGGCTCTATCGGACTGGCGGTCCGGCGCGGCGAGCCGGGCGCGCGCGTCGTCGGTTACGACGGCGATGGAGCGTCGGCCCGGCACGCGCTCGAGCGCGGCGCCGTGACCGAGATCCGGGCCTCACTTGAGAGCGCCGTGGAGGGAGCTTCCTTGATCGTGGTCGCACTCCCCGCCGACCTCGTCGCGTCCGCCCTCGCCGCGATCCGAGAGGCGGTGACGCCGTCCGCGGTCGTGACCGATGTGGCGAGTGCAAAAGCTCATGTGGTCGCCATGGGGGAGTCGCTGTTCGGAGGTCGCTTCGTCGGGGGACATCCCATGGCGGGATCGGAGCAAGGGGGGATAACCGCCGCGGACGAGGGCCTGTTCGAGGGGGCGAGGTGGATCCTCACCCCGACCGAGGCGACCGACCACGATGCGTACTCGAAAGTGGCCCGCTTCGTGGGGCGGCTGGGGGCGGGCGTCGTGGCCGTGGATCCCGCCCTCCACGACGCGCTCCTCGCTCGCATCAGCCATGTCCCTCAGGTCGTGGCGAGCGCGGTCGTGGAAGCGGCGGCCTCGGGGGGCGACGAAAAGGCCCATCTCGCGCTCGCCGCGAACGGTTTTCGAGACGTGACCCGGATCGCTGCCAGCCCCCCCGACCTGTGGGTCTCGATCCTCCGGTCGAACCCTGAAGCGGTGGTCGAGGGATTGAATCGGGTAGGCGAGGGCCTGGGTCGCGTGGCCGGCATGATCGAAGAGGCGCGGTGGGGCGAGTTGAGGGCATGGTTGGAGCACGCCCGTACCGCTCGCACCGAGTTGTTCGCGAAGCCGGGGCGCGCCCCCGAGGCGGTGGCGCTGGCGATGCTGATCCCGGACCGTCCCGGCGTGCTCGCCGAGGTGACCACGGCGGCAGGCAAGTTGGGTGCCAATATCGAAGACCTTCGGATAGTCCACTCCCCGGAGGGCGGCCGCGGTCTCCTCGAGCTGTCGGTCGCGGGAGCCGCGGCGGCCGGAGAGCTGACGGGAGTGCTCGAGGGGCTGGGCTATCACGTGCTGGCAGGCGACTTAGAGACAAATCGACAAGGCGATCTATAGATGAGAAAGACGGCGAAGTTTCCGCCCCTGAAGGGCGCCATATCGGTGCCCGGCGACAAGTCGATATCCCATCGCGCCCTGATCCTCGGGGCTCTCGCGAGCGGCCGGTCTAGCGTTCAGGGCCTCAGCCTCGCCGGTGACGTCCGCTCGACGATCTCTTGTTTGCGGGCCCTCGGCGCGGGTCTCACGATCGATGAAGAACGGGAGACGGTGGCGGTGGAGGGTCGTGGGTGGATGGGATTGAGCGAACCCGAGGCGATCCTCGATGCAGGGAACTCGGGCACGACGATGCGTCTACTGCTCGGTGTCGCGGCCGGGCTCGAGGGGTATTCGGTGCTGGATGGGGACGAGACGCTCAGGCGGCGGCCGATGCTGAGGGTCGTGGTTCCCCTGCGCCAGATGGGCGCCGCGATCGACGGGAGGAGGAACGGCGAGGTCGCCCCGTTGAGCGTCCGAGGCCGTCCCCTTTCAGGCTTGAACCACACCTTGAGGGTTGCGAGCGCGCAGGTTAAGTCGGCGCTCCTGCTGGCGGGGCTGCGCGCCGCCGGGACGACGACGGTGACGGAGCCGGCGCGCAGCCGAGACCACACCGAACGGATGCTTCTCGAGGCCGGTGTCGTCCTCGAGCGAGAGGGGACCACGGTTTCGCTGCGCGGCCCGCAAGAGGTCGAGCCACGCATCTGGAGCGTCCCGGGCGACTTCTCATCGGCCATGTTCCTGATCGTCGCGGCCCTCCTTAGGGTGGGGTCCGACCTTGCGATCGAAGGGGTGGGGCTGAACCCGACGCGGACGGCGGCGCTCGACGTGCTGAAGGAGATGGGCGCCAACCTCGCGCTCGATCCCGACGAGGATCCCGCAACCGCCGAGGGGGAACCAGTCGGAACGGTCCGGACGCGACATTCTTTCCTGCGGGGCGTGCGCGTCGATGGCGATCGGATACCGCGCTTGATCGATGAGATCCCCGCGCTCGCCATAGCCGCGACGCAAGCAGAGGGGGACACGGTGTTCGCCGACGCGGACGAGTTGCGTCACAAGGAATCGGATCGCGTCGAGGTGATGGTGCAGGGGATAAACGCCCTAGGCGGTACCGCCGAAGCGACGAGCGACGGATTCGTCGTTTCGGGCCCCTCTCGGCTCACGGGCGGCACGATCGATCCCCGGGGCGATCACCGCGTCGCGCTCGCGTTCGCGGTCGCGGGTCTCGTCGCGAGTGGGACGGTGACGGTGAGCGGTTGGACCGCGACGCAGACATCCTTCCCGGAGTTCCTCGAGGTCCTCGGACAAGCGACGAGGGGCAGATGAGCGTCGTCGCGATCGACGGACCGGCGGGGGCCGGGAAGAGCACGGTTGCACGCCGAGTAGCGCGCGGGCTTGGATGGCGCTATATCGATACGGGTGCCATGTACCGAGCGGTCGCGCTGGCGGCCCTCGAGCGAGGGATCGATCCCTCCGACGGCGATGCCGTCGGAGACGTGGCGGAGTCCGCCGTCATCGACGCGGGCGAGGACCGCGTCGAGCTCGACGGGCGCGGGGTAACGGCCCGCATCCGGGACAAGGACGTGACGCGCGTCGTGTCGCGCGTCTCCGCACACCGTTCCGTGCGCGTGGCTCTGACGCGCAAGTTGCAGCAGACGATGGAGAACGAGGACGTGGTGATGGAGGGCCGCGATATCGGAACGGTCGTCGCTCCCGACGCGGAGGTGAAGATCTTCCTCACGGCGTCGCTCGAAGAGCGTGCGTCGCGGCGGTGGCGCGAACTCGATCCCGACCAAGTGCCGGATCTCGCGGAGGTTCTAACCGATATCGAACTGAGAGATCGCGCCGACAGTGAGCGGGAAGAATCGCCACTCGCTCCCGCCGACGACGCGATCGTGGTCGACACCACGGGCATCGGTACCGACGAGGTCGTCGAGCGAGTACTCGAGATCGTCCGACGGAGACTGGCATGAGCGAGCAAGACACCCGCCGCTCGGATGAGGTCCTACCGGTCGTCGCGGTAGTCGGGCGACCCAACGTGGGGAAGTCGTCGCTCGTCAATCGCGTACTCGGACGACGCGAGGCGATAGTGCAAGAACAGCCGGGCGTGACGCGGGACCGTCGGGCGTTCGACGCAGAATGGGACGGTCGCCGGTTCGAGATCATCGACACCGGAGGGCTGGAGCCGGGGGCTCGAGGGTTGGACGCTCGGATAGCCGACCAGGCTCAGGTAGCGATGGAGGCCGCCGACCTGATCGTGCTCGTCGTAGATGCCACGACCGGGGCCACTCACGACGACCTCGTGGTGGCCGGGATGCTCAGGGGGTCGCCCAAGCCGGTGATGGTGGCCGTGAACAAGGTCGACCGTCCCGGGGACCCCGCCGCGGTAGCGGAGTTCTACAGCCTCGGGCTGGGGGATCCCATCCCCGTGTCCGCGCTGCATGGGACGGGCTCGGGCGATCTCTTGTCGGCTATGGCGCGGCGCCTGCCGGCGCCCTCCGGGGGAGCCGAGCGGACGACCTGGGCTTCGTTCGCGATCGTGGGCCGTCCCAACGTAGGGAAGTCTTCGATCCTCAACGCGCTGACGCACGAGGACAGGGCGATCGTTCACGACTCTCCCGGTACGACGCGCGACCCCGTCGATTCAGACCTGGTTCTCCCGAGTGGTCGCACCGTGACGATCGTCGACACGGCCGGCATGCGCCGAGAGGTGCAGTTGAAGGATCCGGTCGAGTACTTCAGTTGGTTGCGGTCGCGACGCACGCTGGAGCGCGTCGACGCGTGCATCCTCGTGGTGGACGCGGCCGAAGGCGTCACGGGACACGATCAAAGGATCGCGGAGGAGATCGTCGACACCGGGCGGGCGTGCGTCGTCGCGCTCAACAAATGGGATCTAAGAAAAGGTGAAGAAGAGCCCGACCGCGACCGCTGGGAGAGACGCGCCGCGGAACGTTTGCGCTTTCTTCCGTGGGCGACCCAGATGCGGGTCTCGGCCAAGTCGAAGCGGGGGATAGACAAGTTGCTGCCGGCTCTCGAGACGGCGGTCGAGGCACACCGGACCCGCCTCTCGACCGGAGTCTTGAACCGCATCATCCGCGAGGCCCAGGCGGAACGGCC
>JAXDJP010000144.1:0-3633 GCA_034665645.1 Actinomycetota bacterium
ATTCGACTGTCTTGCCGATCACTTCATCATCGTCGGCGGAGATACTCACGAGCTCTCCGCTGGCGGCGCTGAGAATCCAAACTCTTCCCTGATCCAGGCTCATGGCTGTGGGGGAGCCACCCACCGCGATGGTGTCGACGGTTCCGCTGGTTCGATCGAGGACCACCACGACGCCCGCATCTCGACGAGCGACCCAAGCCTTGTCCCCCGTGGCCACCACTGCGCCGGGCCCGCTGCCCACTGGGAACACGGACTTGATCGAAGCGGCGTCGGGGTCGATCACGCCCACGCTATCGGGGGGGATCGATGAGATCCCATTGTCCTCGGGCAGCACGATGAAATAGACGAGCAACCCGATGACTCCCAGCGCGGCTCCGATCAGTGCGAGGCGGGGCCATCTCTTCTGCATCAGGGCCGGTGACGTCAGAAGCGAGCGTCGCTCGATAGCTTCAGTGGTCGAGAGCGGCGTGGGGACCTCCGCCTCGTCTACGGACGTCACCTGCCAGATGCGATGCTCTCCCTCGATCCCTTTGAGCTCGTGCATCCCCCGGTCGGTGGACGAGATGCGCGAGCCCGCGACCAAGTCGTGCGTCGTACCCGACACGAGCACCTCGGCTGCGTTACCCAAGGACATGACGCGCGAGCCCGTGTGGACTGCGATGCCCCCGAGCTTGTTTCCGATCTGTTCGCATTCACCGACGTGAACGCCGGCACGGATGTCGATCCCGAGCGTTTGCATCGCTCGCACCATGGCCGCGGCACAGCGCACCGCCGAAGCAGGCTGGTCGAAGGACGCGAAGAGACCGTCGCCGGCGGTGTCGAGCTCGCGGCCACCGAAATTCTTCAGCTCGCGTCGTGCGATCTGGTGATGACGGGAAAGAAGCTCCCGCCACCGCTGGTCGCCCAACTCCTCTGCGACCATGGTCGACCCGACGATGTCGGTGAAGAGAACGGTGGCGAGTACCCGCTTCGTCTGTTGTCTTTGCATTTAGTCCCCGCTCTCAGTATCACCGTAGGCCGAGCTGCTACAAGCTCTGTGATACCTATCTCTAGCCGTCACCACTCCCCTATTTCAACCGATATCGCTCGTCCCGGCAGGCCGTTCCTGATAAAAGGGGATGACTGATCCAAACGAGGAGGGGGCTATGGAAAGGAACGTTCGATCTATCGCGCTGGCCGCGGGCACGCTTTTGATCCTGGGGGGAACACCGCTGGGGGCTGCTCCCACGGCTGCCGCGACAACGCCAACGTGTTTTGGCAAGAAGGCAACGATCATCGTGAAGGCGGGCCAGGGCACAGTCAAAGGTACGAATCATGCCGACGTCATCGTCGGCAGCAGCAAAGCCGATGACATCCGGGGTCGCGGCGGGAAAGACCGCATCTGCGGCAAGGGAGGGGACGACGCGCTCGACGGAGGCGGCGGCAACGACAAGATCAACGGCCAAGGCGATTCGGGCTTCGGCGATCTCGTGGTCGGCGAAGGTGGCGACGACCTCCTGAAGGGCGGAGGTAAAGCAACGAACTCGAGCGACTCCCGAGATTCCACGTTCTATCTGTCCGCCAAAAAGGGCGTGAAGGTGAACCTCGCTACTGGGGTTGCTACAGGACAGGGCAAGGACAAACTGGTCGGCGTCGAAGACGTCATCGGCTCGCAATTCAACGACCGCTTGATCGGCAACGGCAAAGCCAACTTCTTCTTTGGATTCGAAGGGAACGACGTTCTCGATGTGCGCGGTGGTCGATTCCAGGTCGTTGCTCCCGGAAACGGAGATGACACGGTCAAGGGCCCTGCGGGGCAACGCACTGCGCTTACGTACGAGGACGTTGCAGGTCCGGTGACTATCGACCTCGCGGCAAAGGACGTAACGGGGGGAGCAGGCAACGACGCTCTAACCAACATCACAGACGCCTTCGGCTCGAACGGTGACGACACGATCACCGGAACGAACGGTGGTGAACAGCTCGGCGGATATGCAGGAAACGACACGATCAACACGGGAGGCAACCCCGCAACGCTGGATGACCCCTACACCTTCATAGCGAACCTCGACTTCGACATCGTGTTCGGTGACGACGGGGCATTCGACATCGCATCGGGCGGCGACGACACGATCACCGGCGGAACGGGCGTGAACGTCTCCTGCTACTGCGGCGCCACCACAGGCGTGACGGTAGATCTACAGGCGGGCACAGCAACCGGAGGCGGGGGCAACGACACGCTCTCGTCGATCCAAGGGATCATCGGATCTCCGTTCGACGACACCATCAGGGGCAGCGGCGTCAATGAGATCTTCGAGGTGACACCGGGCACCGATACGATCGATGGGCGTGGCGGAGAAGACGTCCTGGAGTCGTTCGACAACACCGGCCTGACGGCCGATCTCGCGGCCGGAACGGGAAGCGGCGAGTCCCCGGCGTTCATCAACGGACAGTTCGACCTCTACCCAACGACGCTGGCGCTCGCGAACATCGAGGACATCTGGGCCAGCTTCGAGGGCCCGGACTCGCTGGGCGGCAGCAATGCAGCCAACCGCTTCTACAGCTTCGGCGGTAATGACACGCTGACCGGACAGCAGCAGAACGACTTCCTCGACGCGGGTCTGGGGACCGACAGCGCCGACGGCGGTGCCGGAACGGACACGTGCATCGACGCGGAGACCGCGACGGCCTGCGAATCGACAGGGCCGGTGGTTGCGCGCAGGACACGGTTCGCGCCGAAGGCTTTCACGCTGCATCACCTTCGGTGGACGTGGAGGACCCGCTACTAGACCGCGTAGCAAGGTTTGGAAATCAAAGAGGGGCGCTCGCGCGCCCCTCTTTCTTGTTTGTTGTAGCTCGGTTTCTTAGCCCGTAGGGGCTTTGAGCACAAGAGCCTTCACGACGTCGCCGCGCAGTCTCATCCGCAGGATCTCGGAACCCGGAAGCAGGTCCGCGGTACTCGCAGTGCGTTGGCCGTGCACCCGGATGCGAGCGTCGGGAGCGAGATAACCGCTACCCGAGTCACCGTTCGAGTACGTGAAAGCCAGATACGACGATCCCTGATCGAAGTAGATGACCTGCGCAAGCGGAGCCTTCGTCGAAGCCGCGGTCGCGGCCAAGGTCCCGGTGGCAGCGGGGGCGATCACGGCGCCGGCGATCGCCAGCGAAACGAGGAGAGAGCGGGTCCGCAGGAAGCGGCGAGGGGCCAATAGATCCTCCTAACGTTCGGTAGCTGGGCCGCCTCGAAGAGTCCCCTGGCTTTGCGTCCCCGTCTCGCGACGGGTTTGCCTGTTCGCGTAGGCGAATGCCTATCAGAGCCTTTATCGACGCCGGGCTCCAGATGCTTGACAGGACATAAGCCGCATCTCCGACGTCCGCGAAACTTAGAGGGTGACGGCCCCGCGGTAACCTGAGCCTCTTTGGGCCAGTAGCTCAGTTGGTAGAGCGCACCCCTCGCACGGGTGAGGTCAGGGGTTCAATTCCCCTCTGGTCCACAAAACCCGGTGCGCTCTGAGCGACTATCCCCCCAACTTCGCATCGCATGAGGTCAGGGGTTCAATTCCCCTCTGGTCCACGAAACCCGGGTTCAATTCCCCTCTGGTCTACAGGAACGACCTCGGCAGCGAGTTCTGTGGGGAATGGTGCTCGCCTAGC